>JBFEJN010000003.1:0-71770 GCA_041553195.1 Sulfurimonadaceae bacterium | reverse complement strand
TGACATCGACTACCGCGATATGGTCGAAGAGCTCGAAGCAAAAGTCGACGGCGTCCTCTTGTGTATCGAACAGGAAGAGCCGTATCAGTTCAGCGGTATGGGTATTGTCTTCAACATCCAGGAGGCAAGAGATGTCCTCTTTGGCTACTGTCAGAACATCATCAAAGAGAAACTGGCAAACGATCCGGACTTCTCTGCGGACAACCTAACGGATGACGAAGAGGCCGCCGCGAAGTTTTTCAAAGCACTTTAGCAAACCGTTGCTCTCTGACACGGTGGTAATGCGCTAATCTTTCTTTTCAGGATTGGCCCGCAACCATCTCTCCAAAATTATTTTTGCCGCAATAGAATCGACACGACCGTCGCGTTTATACTTGATCTTACCTTTTATCATCTCTTCTGCTTCCAAAGAGCTGCCCGCTTCGTCTTGGTAATTGACCGCGCCTTCAAAGTCCACCAGGTTCATAAAGTGTGCCACACGGCGGCGCATCTCATCTTCAGAACTGCCGCCCATCGGTATGCCGACAACGACGGCATCTGCTTCCCATTCGGCAATGACCTTTTTGACGGCTTCTGCCGCCTGATTACGGTTTTTCCGTTCGACTGCCTCGAGCGGTGTTACGATGCCCTGCCCTCCGCTGTACGCCAAACCGATACGTTTAAGACCCAGATCTATGGCAATAATCTTCATCTCATTTTCCTAGACAAAACGAGCCGAACATCTTGTCAAGCATCTCGTCATTCTCAAACGGTCTGGTTATTGATGCCATAGCATGAATGGCCTGGTTCATGTGAAAAGAGAAGATCTCAAGGTCCTGATCGCCGAGCGGTTCGATCGCATCACCGATCTCTAGCAGCGTATTTTTCACCGCCTCGATCTGACGCGAAGAGATCAACATCACCTCGTCCGAGACATTTTGGCGGTCCATGATCGCTTTTAACTGCGCGACCAGTTCACTGCCGTTTTGTTTGGCACTGAGCGGCATCGGCGAAAAACTCTCTATTGCAGTTGTATCGAGCTTCTGCTCCAAGTCCTCTTTATTGACCACACAGATAAATGTCCGGTCGTTCTTGTGCGCATTCATCACCTCGATGATCTTTCTATCTTCTTCATCCAAGGGGCGGCTTCCGTCAAAGATGGCGATCACAATATCGCTCTCTTCGACTGCTTCCATCGACCGCTCGATCCCGATGCGCTCGATCTCATCGCCTGCTTCACGAATACCGGCCGTGTCGACGATACGGATAATATGCGAGCCGATTTTCACCTGCTCTTCGATGGTGTCGCGTGTTGTCCCTGCGATCTCGCTTACGATGGCGCGGTTGTAGTTCAACAGGGCATTCAACAGCGAACTTTTACCGACATTCGGTTTTCCGATCAGCGAAACTTTAAAGCCCTGCATCAGCCCCTGCCTGCTTTCACTTGCCTGCAAGGTACGCTGCAGGTTGGTAGCAATATCGCTCAGACGTACCTGAATCTGTTCGATCAGATCTTGCGGAAGGTCCTCCTCGGCATAATCGATCGTCACTTCGGAGTACGCTAACGCATGCAGAAGCTGGTCACGCACCTCTTCGACATACAGGCGCAGCGAACCCTTCATCTGCTTCGCCAAAATCTTGGCCGCATCCTCGCTCTTAGCTTCGATGAGCTGGGCAATGGCTTCGGCTTCCGTCAGATCGATGCGCCCGTTCATAAAGGCCCGCTTCGAATATTCGCCCGGCTCGGCCAGTCTGGCACCCGCTTTCAGCGTCGCCTCCAGGATCTCCTGGGCAACCACGACCCCGCCGTGACACTGAAACTCAACAACATCTTCGCCCGTGAAACTGTTAGGCCCCTGAAAATAGAGTGTAATAGCCTCATCGATCAGTTCGTCTTTAGCATTATAAAGCGGTGTCAAATGCGCATAACGAACATTCAATGTCTCACGTCGTGTCATGGCCTTGGCAATAGAGAGCGCCTTGTCACCGCTTAGACGGATAATAGCAATAGAGCCAACCCCGTACGCGGTCGCAACAGCAGTAATCGTATCATTCATAAAAAATCCAATATATATAGTGTTAAAATTTTAGCTAAAAAACAAAAAAGAAATCCGTTTACAAGATGGCGAAGCTCATCTAAAAGTTTCGAGTGAACTAAAGTTGTAGATTTGGTGTAGATTGTGCCGGATGTGAATCCGAAAACGTACATCGGTACGTCGAGAGATGAACTCCGGTGCAAGATGCGCCGAAGCTACAACTTTAGTAAGAGTTGTAGCCGTTTACTATGATGAACTTTGCCCCGTCGCGCGTCGAACGGATCGCCACATACTTGTCCGGATACATATCGCGAAGCTGCTTCAAGGCTATCTGCACCAAAACACCGTCAAGTATCTTGGTCTGCGCTTTGCCGTCACGGTCGATGGACTCACAGACGCCTACAAGATAACGGGTAATCGACTCTTCCTGGTTTTTCAGGAATTCTGCGATTTCAAGACGAAGCTGCAAGCCGTATTTTGCATTGATCCAGTTAAAGATCATGTAGGAGAGTGCCTTGTAACGGTAGCCCTCTTTACCGATAAGAAGTGCTGCGTCTTCGCCGTTGAAGTCCAGCATCAAGGTGTTTTCGTCATAAACACTGACGATGATCTCATTGAGATCAAAACATGTTTTGGAAAAGAGCGCATTGATCTGTTCCTGGACCTCGGAAGCTATCTGATCGATACTTTCAAAGGCTTCATCTTCCTCATCAAACATACCTTCAATAGCATCTTCTATGTAGTCGTTTTGCTCGTCTTCATCATCCTGATCCGTCACAAAAGAGGTCGGCAGGATCGTGTCATTAAGTGTACGCTGATTAAACAGGAGAGGTTCAGGTTCGACACTCTCTTCTTCAAAAAACTCTTCTTCCTGCAGCTCTGGAGCTGCCGCAGCAGCAGGCTTTTGTGTTACTGGTTCAGGGCTCTTTTCGACGACAGGTTTTCGCATTGCGACAATGATTGCGCTCTTGGAAAATAGTCCAAGGAACCCGCTTGAAGGGTGCTGAATAATCTCAACCTGAAGTTCCGTTACAGAGCACTCCAGTTTTGAGGCCGCTTCTGAGTAGGCAGTCTCAAGCGTTTTCGATTCGATCTTAAGCATCAGGCCTTACCTTCAACTTTTTTCATCGCTTTCATCGCCTCGAACTGCTTGTTTACAATAAACTGCTGCGCGATCGAAAAGATATTGTTAACAAACCAGTATAGGACCAGACCCGACGGGAAGGTAATAAAGAAGAATGTAAAGATGACCGGAAGATACTTAAAGATCTTCTCCTGCATCGGGTCTGTAAAGTTGTTTGGTGTGATGTGCTGCTGGTAGAACATCGTTGCACCCATCAAAATAGGCAAAATGAAATACGGGTCCATACGTGAAAGGTCGTCGACCCAAAGGATCCATTCCGCCCCTTGCAGTTCAACCGCATTCAATAGAACACGATAGATCGCGAAGAAGACCGGGATCTGGAGCAACAACGGCAGACAGCCGCCAAGTGGATTAGCACCCTCTTTTTTATAGGTCTCCATCACTGCCGCGTTCATACGTTGCGGATCGCCTTTATATTTTGCCTGGATCTCTTTGATCTTCGGTGCGACCTCTTTCATCTTCTGCATAGAGAGCATCCCTTTGTAGGTCAACGGGAAAAGGACCATACGGATCAGCAGGGTCAGAGCGATGATCGCCCAACCCCAGTTGCCAAAGATACCGTGTAGCCATGAAAGCACCTTAAACAGCGGTGCAGCAGCAAACGTAAACCAGCCGTATTCGATTGCATTGACAAGAACCGGGTCGATCGCTTTTAAAGCCTTATAGTCCTTCGGCCCGATATAGCCATTAAATGTAAACTCTTTTGTACCATCGATATAGACGATCGGGTTGTCGTCACGGTCACGGTCAACGGTAACGGTCGTGTCCGGAGTCAATCCGTAGATGATCGATGCAAAGTATTGGTCAAACGACGATGTCAGGTGAACATCGTTAAAGGTCTTGCGCCCTTCAGCATCTTCGTCTTCAGTTATGTCCGTCAAACTGTCACCATGGTAGACCATCGCACCGTGTACAGCCATCATCATCTGACCTTCACGTTTAACGTGTTGGCCCAGGTAGACAAAGTAACGGGTATCGTTTGCCAAGGCAATATTCGCATCGTAGTGACCGTCCGCATAGATCGTCAACTTTTTGACGACGGTCTGTTTGCTCAGCTTTTGAACCATCGTCACGACAACAGAACCGGTTTCATCTAGGTTTGCAGTCCGTACATTAGTCGTATAAGGCGTGTTTAATGACTCTTTGTTCATCTCTGCATCTGCAAAACGGATATGAAGCGGTTTTGTCCCTACCTGAGCAATCATCTCGGAATGAACATTATCGTTGTTGTTATATTTCTCAGCTTTAAGGATCTTGGATGCAATTCGACCCAGTGTGTCGATGGTCATAGTAAATTCGGCAGACTCAATACTTACCAAAGTGCTTGAACCTGACGACGGCAGTTGCTCGTCAGCAGCAATAGTATGGTCAAGGTTTGCATTTGGCAAGGTTGCGGCTGTTTTATTAACGGTTGCACTCTGTGTTACAACGGTAGTATTGGCATCTACTTTGACCTGTTCGGGTGGAAAAATAGCAGTATACGCTACGAAAAATACAAATGAGAGGACGACAGCTAAAATTAGACGTTGGTTAGCGGACATATTGTTTAACAAGGATTACCCTTTAAATCGGAAATTTTTTATTATAGAAATGTGTTTGTTCTTTGTCGGAACGAGCCAATACTTTATCGAATTAATGGTTAAATTTTCCGGTTTTTCGCAGAAAAAATGTTTTTGCGGGTAATCTATTCCACCAGGGAACAGTTGATTGCAAGAAAGAATACGCAAGGCAGATCTGTAAAAAGCGACATGAAGCGGGTTTTCTTCAAACTGCCACTTGGCGTACTCAGAACAGGTCGGGTAATATCGACAACTTCCATAGCCGATCAGAGTAAAAAACTTTTGATAAACAGCGAGAAGTTTAAGAAGTACTTTTTTGATCATCTATGATGCAGCCTGCACGTTGTAAAATCTTGATAAAGTCGAATTGAAGTTGTTCGTAGGTGGTCGAGGCCAGAGCCTCTTTTGCGACCAGGACATAAGAACCATCTTTAAGATGGGGGCACTGCTCTCTGAAGATCGCCCGCATTCGACGTTTTGACCGACTGCGGACAACAGCATTACCTACTTTTTTACTGGCAGTAAAGCCATATTTCTTGACTCCCTTTTGCGGGAGATAGAAGAGAACAATAGAGCGCGAGTGCTGGCTCTTGCCTCTTCTATAGACGAATTGAAACTCGCCGTTTTTTTTGAGAATCGTAAAACTGCTTACACAGTTAGTGATTTTCTACCTTTTGCACGACGACGGTTAATTACACGACGACCGTTTTTTGTTGCCATACGAGCGCGAAAACCGTGAGTACGTTTACGGGGAGTACTATGAGGTTGGTATGTTCTTTTCATAGAGTCATATCCTTAAATAATTTTTAGCTCGCAATCATACGAAACTCTTACTTAAATCGCGGTTAAGGTTTCGTCTTTTCACGGTAAATATTACCGACCTGCTTCAGTACTTAATCTAAAACCCTTAAACATTATATATACAAATTAAAAGTATCGCTTTAAAAGTATCGCTGCTTTCTGGCAAAGTCTGTGGTTAAAAAGATCTCTTTTAAAAACAGTGTCAGAGACATGATCATTGAAACCATCGCTAGAATAAACAGTGTCGCTATAAATATGGACTCCTGAAATTCCAAAAGCGCACTCAAAAACATCGTAACGATAACAATAGCGACCAGTAAACCGGTAGTTGTACCAAACAGTATCGCAAGGTTCATATTGCTCATGCGTTTCGAAAGTGATTCACGGCGCGCTGTGACATGTTCCGCTTTAATACCTACTTGCCTGTTGTCTTCATCATGATCTAATTTCTCGATCTTATCAATAATTCGGGAGAGCCTGCCGGTGAAAACATTTAACAAACCGCCGACGGCTGCGAGTAAAAAGGCCGGGGCAACAGACAATTGTATCAGTTCGGCTATGACATTTACCGTGGTCATGTCGGCAGTTATGCGATACATATGTTCCCCTATTCCAAGAGAAAATCTCTTAAGGGTTCAGAGACTTTTGACTGATCGTGCGCATTGGTGATGTCCAACAGCTCTTGTTTCATTTTAATATGACAATCTTTGCATCCCTGAATGACTTCATGTTCTTTAACGCCGTTATTGATCTTCTCCATAGGATGACAGGCGAAACAGTCATTGCCGCATTCTGCCATGGAGTTGGGGTCGGCACTGTGGCAGTTTATACAGTTTAACATCGGTTTATGGCGGGTATCAGTCAATATGTGCTCTTGCAAGGCAGGATGACAGGTTAGACAGTCCCCGGTGCAAGCAAATAGAGAAAGGGTTAACAATATCAGGGTCAATACTATTTTTTTCATAGGGCAATTATACTTTTATTAAGTGAATGGTCCGAATACGACCGATTCACCTCATTTCTTTAGCTGATGCTAACGCTGATCTCATCACCTTGCGCGTCAAATTCGACACGGCTTCCCTCGCTCACTTCACCGCCGAGGATCAGGTCTGCCAAACGGTCTTCAACGATCTCATAAAGTGCACGTTTTAATGGGCGTGCTCCGTATACCGGGTCGAATCCGACTTTCGCGATCAACTGTTTAGCCGCATCGCTCAGTATCAGTGTAATATCACGTTCAGAGACCTTGTTCGCGATCTCCTGGAAGAAGATATCGACA
The DNA here is from genome assembly GCA_041553195.1 of Sulfurimonadaceae bacterium. Lineage (GTDB taxonomy): Bacteria > Campylobacterota > Campylobacteria > Campylobacterales > Sulfurimonadaceae > Sulfonitrofixus. The sequence continues at coordinate 64,972 of JBFEJN010000003.1, read as the reverse complement.
ATTCCGACGATCTCCTCTTTTCCAAGCGGATTAAAGATGACAACATCGTCCAAACGGTTCAAAAACTCCGGTTTAAACTTGCTTTTGAGCTCACCAAGAACAACGTTTTCAAGGTTCGGGTCGCCCTGCATGCTCATAATTTTGTCACTGGCGATATTAGAGGTCAAAATGATAATAGTGTTCGTAAAGTCCACCGTCACCCCTTTGTTGTCCGTCAAACGTCCGTCATCGAGTACCTGCAGCAGCATGTTAAATACATCCGGATGCGCTTTCTCGACTTCGTCAAAGAGTAAGACACTGTACGGTTTACGGCGCACGGCCTCAGTCAACTGACCGCCTTCATCGTAACCCACATACCCCGGAGGCGCACCGACCAGACGCGACACCGCATGTTTCTCCATGTACTCACTCATATCGAAACGTATCAACGACTCTTGTGAGTCAAAGAGGAACTTCGCAAGCGTCTTGGCTGTCTGTGTCTTACCGACACCGGTCGGTCCCAGGAACATAAACGATCCGATAGGACGGTCTTTGTCAGAGAGTCCCGCCTTGTTACGCTTAATCGCTCTAGACACCGCATAAGTCGCTTTTTGCTGACCGATAACGTCTTTGTCCAACTCATCCTGAATGTGCAAGACTTTGTCTTTTTCGCTTTGCAGCATCTTGGTAACCGGAATCCCTGTCCAACGGCTGACGATCCCGGCGATCGACTCTTCATCGACATTGTTTTTGAGCAGGACGCCCTCTTGTTGCATCACTTTCCATTTTTCTTGCAGCGCTGCTTCTTCATTGTTTAACTTTGGAATATCGCCGTACTCGATCGCTGCCGCTTTCTCGTAGTCTCCGCTGTTTTTAGCCATATCGGCTTCGCGGCGTTTGGCATCGATATCGATCTTGATCTTGGCAATACGGTCAAAGACCTCTTTTTCCTGTTCAAACTGCGTTTCAAGCGAACGCTTTTTCTCTTCGGCATCCGCCAGCTCTTTCTCGATCTCTGCCAGACGTTTTTCATTCGAAGCCGTTTCATCCATCTTCAACGCTTCACGTTCGACCTGCAGCTCCTGCACCTCACGTTTGACGGCAGCCAAGACATTAGGCTCAGACTCTATCTGCATCTTAAGCTCTGCCGCTGCTTCGTCAATAAGGTCGATCGCCTTGTCCGGTAAAAAACGGTCGCCGATGTAACGCTCGGAGAGTTTTGCCGCTGCGATCAGTGCCGAATCGGTGATCGTGACATTGTGGTGCGCCTCCAAACGCTCTTTGATTCCGCGCAGGATCTGAAGCGACTGATTAATACTCGGTTCAGCCACATTGACGGGTTGAAAACGGCGCTGCAAGGCAGCATCTTTTTCAAAGTACTTGCGATACTCTTTGAGTGTCGTTGCACCGATCGTATGCAGCTCACCGCGGGCAAGTGCCGGTTTCAGAATATTCGCGGCATCCATACCGCCCTCGCCTGCACCCGCGCCGACGATGGTGTGGATCTCATCGATAAAGAGAATGATATTACCGCTCTTTTTTACTTCGTCAATGACCGCTTTGAGACGGTCTTCAAACTCTCCACGGTACTTCGCACCGGCAATCAGTGCCGACATATCGAGGGCTACAACACGTTTGTTCTGAAGGCTCAACGGCACCTCTTTATTGTAAACACGCTGCGCAAGACCTTCGGCCAGTGCTGTCTTACCGACACCCGGTTCACCAAGCAAAATAGGATTGTTTTTTGTTTTACGGATCAGGATCTGCATCATGCGGTTGATCTCTTCGTCACGGCCGATGACCGGTGCCAGTTTTCCTTCTGCCGCTTCTGCCGTCAGGTCGATACCGTATTTATCCAGACTTTCAAGGTTTTCGTCGGCTGTCTGCGACTCAATCTTTTGACCGCCGCGCATCGCTTCAAATGTCTTGGTCAACTCCATCATGTCAACATATTTTGACAAAATGCTTTTAAAGAGCTCCTCTTTCATATTTGCCAGAATAAAGGTGTCGACCGCCAAAAAGCTGTCGCCCATCTTCGTCATCTCGCCAATACCCCGCTCGAGTGCCTGTACCAGGTTGCGGGATATGCGGATATTTTCTTTAGAGACGGAGGATGATTTTGGCAATTTTTCTGCCAGCGATTTAACATCAAGCTCTATAGCCGTTTTGTCAACACTCATCTTATTGAATGCCTGATTCAATACCGAGTTGCTGTTAACAAGCAGTGCCCAGAAAAAATGGACCGGCTCGACTTCCATGTTTTTATTGTGCAGTGCTAATGAAAGTGCCGATTCAACCGCTTCTGTCATTTGGTGTGTAAGTTTTTCAAAAATTGTATTCATAATGTTTTCTTCCTTTTAGGTTGTTTCAGTAATAATTATAGCAACTTGAGTCTATCTTTGTCAAGTTAACTTGATAGAAAGTGACTAAAGTGTTATCCCTACATCAAGTATATAGTCTGCGTTTTGATTATAATAATCTCTTTACGTAAAAAGAGATATTAATTTAAATCACTTCTATCTGCAAAATGAAGGTGAGAAAATGTCTATCTGAATAAGTCAAAATTTTCCCGTGGTACTTGCTAAAATTTCAGATGTCAGAATGTTTGAAAGAGTGCCATAATGATCGACCTCGAAAGTAAGCTCACAACCCAAATACGAGAGTGTTTGACAACTTGTATATTTACCAACATTTAACTATAATGGCACCTTTAAATTCACTTGCAAGAATGGCTAATTAATGAAAAACAGAAAATTTATGTTGCTCGGTGCCCTTAGTGCTGTCCTGGCAGCCAGCCTTACCTTCAACACCACCCTTTTTGCCAAAGAAGAAATATCCGCTACCACAAGCAGTCAGCCAAGCGTCGAGGCTTCCCGTCTGCAGGCCCTGGCTAAATTTACCAAAGTGCTCAGTATTGTCGAAAAATACAATGTCGACAACCTGACGATAGAAGAGCTTATGGACAAGTCGCTCAAAGGGATGATGACCAACCTTGACGCACACTCCAACTACCTCGATGCAAAAAGCTTTGAAAGCCTGAAGGTCCAGACCAACGGCGAATTCGGCGGATTGGGTATTACCGTCGGAATGAAAGACGGCGCATTGACCGTGATCGCACCGATTGAAGGGACGCCTGCGGACAAAGCCGGTATGGAAGCCGGTGACATCATCCTAAAGATCAACGACAAATCAACACTGGGTATGGGACTTGACGAAGCTGTCAGTATCATGCGCGGTAAAAAAGGGGCGCCGATAGACCTGACGATCGTGCGTACCGGAGAGCCGAACCCGATTGACATCCACATCATTCGCGATATCATCAAGATCGAGTCTGTTTATGCCAAGACCATCGGTGATGACATTCTTTACATTCGTGTCACCAGTTTCGACAAAAAAGTTGTAGAAGGTGTCGCCAAAGCGATCAAGCAGCATAAAGCAGCGACCAAAGGTATTATTTTGGATCTTCGTAACAATCCGGGCGGTCTTTTGGATCAGGCTGTTGGCCTTGTCGACATTTTCGTCGATGAAGGGGTTATCGTTTCACAGAAAGGACGTGACTCCCGAGAAAACGAGACCTACAAAGCGAAAGCAGGCACAACGTTGACAGATGCACCGCTGCTTGTTCTTGTCAATGGCGGCAGTGCTTCTGCCTCTGAGATCGTCAGTGGTGCTCTCCAAGACCATAAACGCGCCGTTGTTCTGGGAACAAAAACATTTGGGAAAGGTTCCGTACAGGTTATCCTGCCTATCACTGAAACAGACGCTATCAAACTCACTGTCGCACGTTACTATCTTCCAAGCGGACGTACGATCCAGGCCGTTGGTGTCACACCGGACATCGAAGTTCTGGCTGGATCAGTTGACACCACAGAGAACAAATTTGCGCTGAAAGAAGCAGACCTTAAAAAGCACCTTGAGAGTGAACTTGAAAAAGTCGATGGGATAAAAGAGAAAGAAGAGAATGCCCCGGAAGAAGACGATAAAAATATCATCACTAAAGCGCAACTTATAAAAGACATTCAACTTAAAGAGGGTACTGACATCATCAAAGCCCTAATCATAGTCAAAGGATAACAAAATGGAAAAACGCGAACTGCTTTATGAAGGTAAGGCAAAAAGACTTTATACAACAGATGAGCCAGAGATCCTGATCTCAGAGTTTAAAGACGATTTAACGGCATTTAACGGTCAGAAGAAGTCAAGTGAAGCAGGAAAAGGTGTTCTAAACAACAAGATCTCAACCGAGCTTTTTAAAGTCCTTGAAGCAGAAGGTATTCCTACACACTTTATTGAGATGATGGATGAAAACCACATGTTGCATAAACGCGTTGATGTTATTCTTATCGAAGTCATCGTGCGCAATATTGCGACAGGAAGCCTCAGCCGTAACCTCGGTATCGAAGATGGCAAGGTCCTGCCATTCACACTGGTCGAGTTTGACTACAAAAACGATGAACTCGGTGATCCTAAACTCAATGACCAGCACGCATTGATCCTTGGTCTTGTCGACTTCCAGGACGAACTGGACAAACTGCGTCGCATGGCGCGTCAGGTCAATGACATTCTGAAACCTTACTTTGCGGCAAAAGGGCTTAACCTTGTAGACTTTAAACTGGAGTTCGGTAAAGATAAAGACGGCAATATCATCCTCGTCGATGAGATCTCTCCGGACAACTGCCGCTTCTGGGATGCTGAAACGGGTGAAAAGATGGATAAAGACCGTTTTCGTCAAGGCTTGGGCGGACTGACGCTGGCATACGAAGAAGTACTCAATAGAATTTTAAACAAATAAGGAAGACAATGACTGCAATTATTAATATCTCGCTTAAAAACGGTGTACTGGACTCTCAGGGCAAGGCAGTGCATCACGCACTTGAGTCTCTGCATTTTGATAATGTAAACGATGTACGTGTCGGACGCCAGGTCGTTTTGAAACTCAGTTCAACAGATGAAGCGGCTGCACGTGAAGAAGTGACGAACATGTGTGAAGAGCTTCTTGCCAACACGGTCATCGAAGATTACGAAATCGAGATCATCGCATAATGAAAGTAGGTATTGTTCAATTTCCCGGAACCAACTGTGAGTATGATACACAGTACGCTTTTAACAAGCTGGGTGCTGAGACAGCCATTCTTTGGCATCAGGAGACAACCATCGCTGATGACATCGACCTTGTTGTCATCGCAGGTGGATTCTCCTACGGTGACTACCTCCGTTCAGGTGCGATTGCATCCAAATCGCCGATTATGAAAGCGGTTAAAGCCTATGCCGAAGCCGGTAAGAAAGTACTTGGTATCTGTAACGGCTTTCAAGTCCTGACGGAGACGCACATGTTGCCGGGTGCGCTCAAACGTAATGAGCACCTGCACTTTATCTCCAAGCACCACTACCTCAAAGTTCTCAACAACAGTAATGACTTTTTGAGCAAGTTCAACAAGAACGATGTTGTCAACATCCCTATTGCCCACCATGACGGAAACTTCTATATTGATGAAGCGGGTCTTAAAGAGCTCTATGACAACGAGCAGGTTCTTCTGCAATATTGCGACAAAAACGGTAATATCGACAACCCTAACGGTTCCGTTGACAGTATTGCCGGTATCTGTAACAAAGAAAAAAACGTCTTTGGTCTCATGCCGCACCCTGAACGTGCGATGGAAGACATTTTAGGTTCATCAGACGGTATCAAGATGCTTGAAGGGTTGATGTCGTTTTGAAACGATTGATACTGGTTCTCGCTCTACTGGTCTCTGCTTTTATTGCGCCGGCACAATCGCAGGCGAAACAGCAGGTCATCTATCTTTCTTACCAGGATGACACCTACAAAGACAATATTCCTGAGCGTGTCTTTAACGGGCAATACTTTTCTATTACGCTCAAGACACTCTCTACGATCAGACAACATAACAAACTGCAATACAGTTTTAAAGGTGCCCGTGGAGCGACTTTACAGAGCCATGATCCGCAACGACAGGATAAGGGCAGTTATGTCCTGGACACTTTCCACTTTTTAGCCACATCAAACACCATTACATTGCCTGATATTACTGCTTCTATCGGTGATGAATCGACAACTCTCAAAGGCGAAAAAATCGAGGGTGTGACATTGAACCCTGATCAAAAGTTTTCCGGTATCCTGGCCGATGCGTTCAAAGTCACCTCGATCGATGCCAAAAAGTATGACAATAAACACAACATCCTAACCTTCGATGCTGAAGCCAAGCACTGTAACATCAAAGCATTTAAACTCAATGGTGCGAATGAGCAGGGATTTGAAAGTATTAAAAGCAGTATTACCAATTCCAGCATGACCTACTATGCCGTTATCCCAAAGAAATATGAAGCGCTGGAATTCACCTATTTTGATCTCACCAAAGAACGATATGTCAAGGTGAAGATCCCTATTGAAGTGATCGATGATTCTGTTTCAACACAGAGCGATCTGAAACCGACAGAGAATAAAAACTATATGATCAAGATCGCTTTAGCGGCAGGTGTCATCGTTATTGCGGTTATCCTATTGATCGTGTACCGTAAATGGTGGATTGCATTTTTTATCGTTGTTCCCGCTCTCTTTATAGCCCTGCAAACGGCACCGGCAGAGAGCATCTGTGTGAATGCTAATGCGCCTTTATACCTTTTGCCAATTGAAAATGCCACTGTCTTTGACATCTTGCCGGCACAAGGTACCTTCGAAGTCAAACACAGCGTAAAAGGTTATAAACAGATCACACATGACGAGAAGATAGGATGGGTCAGTGAAGACGATATTTGCTCGAATTAAGTGGTTCTATGACCTGATCATTATCTTTACAGGTCTTACGCTGAAGATAATCACATGGAAATTTGTTCCGGCACCACGCGGGTCCAAGATCGCATCACATTTTATTCAGACAATGATGTTCAATCCTGTCAAGATCATCGGTAAGATTGATCCGGATGCGCAGATGCTCATCGCCAATCACCAAAGCGACATTGATATCTCGGTCCTGGAATGTACCACGAAACGTGACCTGGTATGGGTCGCAAAACAAGAACTTTTCAGTGTCCCTATCTTCGGTCTGGCGATTCGCCTTTCGGATGACATTGCGGTCGATCGCGGCAGTAAAGCTGCCCTCGTCTCCTTAGTCAGAGAAAGTAAGAAAAGACTTGACCAGGGGCGCTGTATTGTCATGTTCCCGGAAGGTACCCGCTCGAGCGGCCCCAAGATGCGTGAGTTCAAACCCGGTGCCAAAATGGTCGCTGACAAATTTGAACTACGCGTACAACCTGTTGTCCTCATTAACACGGCGCGCTATTTTGACCTTAAGAACAAGCATGGACAGACCGGCACCATTACCGTTGTTTACCTTGACGCCTTTGTCGCGACCAAAGCAAATCCGAACTGGCTGAGCGAATTACAGGTCAAGATGCAAGCTGTTTATGACGAATACTGCACTAAATTGGATGAAAAGAGATGAGTATCTACACTTTCCTTGCAATCGGTATCGGGGGGTTTTTAGGTGCAGTTCTCCGTGCTTATCTTAACGGTGTTGTGAATAACACTTTTCCCCATACCCTTCCTTTGGGTACTTTAAGTGTCAACCTCATAGGTTCTCTGGTCATCGGTGTACTCTTCGCTATCTTTGCCAATACAACACAAAATACGCTTTTCTCAGTTGAGATGAAATCATTTTTGACCACAGGTCTGCTTGGCGGGTTAACGACCTACTCCACCTTTGCGATGGAGAGTTTCTTCTTGCTACAAGGCGGAAGCTATCTTTTAGCCGCAGCCAACATGGCAATGAATGTTTTTGGTACCGTCTTAATGGCAGGCGTTGGCTTTACACTGACAGCGGCACTCTTCAAATAGCGCTGACGAAGGCCTCATAGTTTTCTACAGAGTGGAAGATAAAGGTCACCTGCATATCGTATTCATCCAGCAACTTTTTAACGCTAGAGTACGCAATAACCGCTGCCTCTCTTTTCGGGTAACCGTATATTCCGGTAGAGATCGCCGGAAAGACGATACTGTCACACCGCAGTCTAGCCGCCTCTTTCATACTGTTGAGATAACAGTTTCGTAGCTGTTCTTCGCAGAGACTCCCACAATTTGTATAGATCGGACCTACCGTATGAACAACATACTTCGCAGGCATATTGCCCGCCGTCGTTGTGACGGCTTCGCCCGTCGGCAAACCCTCAGGATACTGTGTTTTACGTATTTCCCTGCACGCTGCTAAAAGACTCTCGCCGCCCGCACGGTGAATCGCTCCGTCTACACCGCCTCCACCGAGCAGTGAACTGTTGGCGGCATTAACAATGGCACAGCTCTGCTCTTTGGTAATATCACCGACCTTAACGGTAATGTTCTCAGTCAACCGGGTCTGCATCTGTCACCCTTTAGGAGAGTCTTTAAAGGCTTTGATCTGTTCAAGATGTTTATCAAGCGTTTCAAAGCGGTGGTTGCCCCCGTCTTCGATGGAAAAGGACGCCCCCTCATATTTCTTTAGCGCTTTCGTATAATCGAGGAGTTCATCACCTGTCTGGAGCAATACCAGATAATTCTGAGGTGCTTTGAGTTGGCCTACTGAAAATTCAAACAACGCGTTTAGGTGGTCACGCGTAAAATCAAAGGGCTCACCGCTGCACCAGTAATGGTTGGTCCCGACATAGGACACCAAGGTCACAAAGGGCTGCGTCGAAGGGTTGATCAGTACCGTTTTAATCCCGTACAGTTCACAAAAGTAGGTGGCATAAAAACCGCCTAAAGAAGAACCGATCAACAGATCGACATTTTGTTCAAAGATCAACCGTTTGATCAGACTGATCGCCTCTACAGGATCTATCGGCAGATCTGGGGAGATGACATTCTTTTCGCCAAAATAGTCTTTGAGCAACTTCGTCTTGGTCGAATTCCCGCATGAAGCAAAGCCGTGAAGATATAAGATCATATTACACGCCTATTTCGATGATCTCATCGGCGCACCACCGGGCAAGGTCCAGTTCATGTGTAATGAGCAGCATTGCGGTTGTGTCGAGATGCTTCAAGAGCAACTTCATGACATCAAGCTGTATGACATTGTCCAGAGCCGATGTCGGCTCGTCCAGCAGAAGCAGTTCCGGCTTCATCAGCAGGGCTCTGACGATTGAGCAGCGTTGTAGCTGCCCGCCCGAGAGTTCATGCGGCTTTTTGTCCAAAAGTGCACGTTCAAGGTTCATCTCTCCAAGGTAGTTTTCCAGCCCCTCTAATAAAGCCACATCACGGATCTGACTGATGACACTGTAGGCCGGGTGAAACGAGGTGTAGGGGTCTTGAAAGACTTGTGAGACAGGACCAGAGATCAAGGTGCCGCTGTAGGGTTTCAGATTGCCGAGGATAAGCTCAAAAAGCGTACTCTTACCCGAACCGCTTGCACCGACAACCGCTTTGATCTCCCCGCGTTGAAGCGTTATGGAGAGCTTGTCATAGAGGAGTCTGTCTGGCGTGTACCCAAAGCTAAGCTCTTCTATCTTTAGAACGGGTTTCAACGAATTTGACCGTTGCCATATATCTTGAATTTGTAGGTCGTCAACCCTTCGATCCCCATTGGCCCGCGGGCATGAAGTTTGTTGGTGGAGATACCCACTTCCGCTCCAAAACCGAAAGCACCGCCATCCGTAAAACGGGTAGAGGCGTTGACGTAAACAGCTGCCGCATCGATGGCATTCAAAAAGAACTCCGCCGAAGTGTAGTTTTCAGTGATGATCGCTTCCGAGTGGCCTGAACCGAAACGGACGATGTGCTCGATTGCACCCTTGACACCGTCAACGACTCTGATGTTCAAAATGTTCGCCAGGTATTCGGTGTCGTAGTCCTCGTCTGTTGCATGGGCGACATCGATGATCGCCTGGGTATTGTCACACCCTTTAAGCTCTGTCATTGTCTCATCAAACGCCATCTTCAACTTAGGCAGAGTCTCTTTGGCAATAGCAGCGTCAACCAACAACGTCTCCATTGCATTACAGACACCCGGACGGTCGACCTTCGCATTTACAGCGATCGTAATTGCTTTACCGATATCGGCATCTTTGTCGATGTAGGTATGACACTGACCCTTGTCATGCTTGACAACCGGTACCGTGGCATTCTCACTCACATAACGTATGAGACCTGCGCCGCCGCGTGGAACGATCAGATCAACATATTTGTCCATCTTGATCATTTTGGCTACACCTTCTCGTGATGCATCAGGCAAAAGCGAGATAAGCGCTTCGGGAAGACCGTTTTTACGCAATGTTGCACGCAGCACGTCAGCAATAACAACATTGGAGTGTTCTGCCTCCTTGCCCCCTTTCAAGACACAGACATTTGCTGACTTGAAACAGAGTGCCGCAGTGTCCGAGGTCACATTCGGACGTGACTCGTAGATGATCCCGATAACACCAATTGGAATACTGACTTTTTCGATCTTAAGCCCATCGTCCGTAACCCAACCCTCAAGCACACGTCCGACCGGTTCTTTAAGTGCAGCGATCTCTTCTATCGCAACAGCCATATTGTGAATACGCTTTTCGTCCAAATAGAGACGGTCTTTCAATGAAGGCGCGAGATCATTCTCGTCAGCCGCACGCATATCTTTGGCATTCTCTTCCATAATATTCATGGTGTTGGCACGCAAAGCTTCTGCCATTTCCACTAAAATTCGGTTTTTATCATGCCCGCTCAGCGTTGCCAAAACACGCGAACTCTCTTTTGCCTCTTGTAAAAATTTTTCCATTACTCGTCCAATACACAGGTCTAAAAACCTGTTCTTAATATGGGGCAATTATAACAGAGATGGAGGTGAATGCCAAGTTCTGGCATCGAGACTGAGAAGATTAACTTGGAAAAAGTCAGTTTTACTTGGCGTATTTTTCGATGATCTTTGTTATACGACCGTGATCATCCTCATCCGAAATATCTGATGCGCTCATCCCTTCATCATTAATAAACTCATTGCTGGCACCTGCTTTAACGAGTGCCCACACTGCATCTTCATTATTTAACTGTGCTGCAGCATGCAAGGGTGTTGACTTGTGATCATTCACAACATTGATTGTTGCACCGTGTTTGATTAAAAGACTGACGGCACTTGCACTGCCTCCTTCGGCTGCTTTATGCAAAGGAGTATCACCCTTTTTGTCTTTTGTGTTGATAATGGCACCATTTTGCAGCAGCAGCATGATCATCCTATTGTCACCCATATACGAAGCGATGAAAAGTGCGGTCTGGCCATTTTCCATTTCGGTGTTCGGTTTGGCCCCTTTTCTGATCAGCAGTTCTGCCATGTCTGCATGTTCGTTATAAATGGCAAGGACAAGCGGTGTCTGCCCATGTTTGTTCAACAGGTTGACATCGATACCGTCTGAAAGCTCGAGCTCCATCGCTTTTATGTTCCCTTCTGTTGCGGCTTTGTGAATCGGTGCAGAAAAAAGAGCAGAAACGACAATAAGTGAAATAAAAATAAATTTGAACATGTTACAGGCCAACCTAATATTATAATTTGTTATTGGATTGTAGCATTTTTTACTGAATGTTGAAAAAATTGTGTGGAAGAGTTTTGGTGTGAGGCGAACAGCCCGAAGGCTGTTGTTTGTTAGAGTTAGTCGATCTCAGCGTCGATAACGTCATCATCAGCTTTTTTAGCTTCTTGATTTGCCGCTTCGCCGCCTTGCTCTTTTTGGTACATACGCTCTGCCATTTTGTGGCTTGCTTCTGTCAATACCTTGACTTTCTCTTCGATCGTCTCTTTTGTTGCAGACTCATCTTTGAGTGTCGCTTTCAAGTCAGCAATTGCTGCTTCGATCGCTGCTTTTTCGTCAGCATCAACATCATCACCTGCTTCTGCAAGTGTTTTTTCAGTTTGTGCGACCAGTGCGTCAGCCTGGTTGCGTAACTCGACCAATGCTTTACGTTTTTCATCTTCAGCTTTATGGTTCTCAGCATCCTGGACCATTTTGTTGATCTCTTCTTCGCTTAGACCCGATGAACCTGAGATCGTGATCGACTGAGACTTACCTGTCCCTTTATCTGTAGAGCTTACTGTCAGGATACCGTTGGCATCGATGTCGAATGTTACTTCGATCTGTGGCACACCGCGTGGTGCTGCCGGGATATCTGAAAGTTCGAACAGACCCAGTGACTTATTGTCTTTAGCGAACTCACGCTCACCCTGGACAACACTGATAGAAACCGCTGGCTGGTTGTCTTCTGCTGTCGAGAAGACCTGAGATTTCTTGACCGGGATCGTTGTCCCTTTTTCAATGATCTTCGTCGCAACACCGCCCAGAGTCTCAATTCCAAGAGAAAGCGGCGTAACATCCAGTAGAAGAACGTCTTTGACATCACCGCGTAGAACACCACCTTGAATAGCAGCACCCGCAGCAACAACTTCATCCGGGTTAACCCCTTTGTTCAGTTTTTTGCCGCCGAAGTATTTAGAGACAGCTTCCTGAGCTGCCGGTACACGTGTTGAACCACCGACCATAATGATCTCATTGATCTCATTGTTGTCAAGATCAGCTTCTTTCATCGCTGTTTTGATGTGGTCGATCGTCTCAGCGATCAACTTCTCGATCATACCTTCGAACTTGGCACGTGTCAATTTAACAACAAGGTGTTGTGGCCCTGCTTCTGTCATCGTGATAAACGGCAGGTTGATCTCTGTCTCAGTCGAAGAGCTCAACTCTTTCTTGGCGTTCTCTGCGGCATCTTTAAGACGCTGAAGTGCCATCTTGTCGTTTTTCAGTTCGATACCATGCGTGTTTTTGAACTCAGCATTCAGGTAATCAACGATCTTGTTATCAAAGTCGTCACCACCCAGGAAGGCATTACCGTCTGTTGAAAGAACCTCGAACGTACCATCAGAGATCTCAAGTACCGTAACGTCGAACGTACCACCACCAAGGTCATAGACAAGGACATTTTCTTCCGCTTTTGACTCAAGACCGTATGCCAATGCAGATGCTGTCGGTTCATTGATAATACGCAGAACGTTAAGACCCGCGATCGTACCCGCATCTTTTGTCGCTTTACGCTGTGCATCATTGAAGTATGCCGGTACGGTAATAACAGCGTCAGTAACAGTCGAACCGATGTACGCTTCTGCATCTTCTTTTAGTTTTGTAAGGATCTTCGCAGAGATCTCTTGCGGTGTATAGATCTTACCGGCAACATCGACTGCAGCCATACCGTCTTTGTTGACGATGTTATAAGTTACTTTGTCATGTGCTGCTTTGGCAGTCTCTTCGTCCATCATAAGACCCATGATTCTCTTAATCGAAGAGATCGTCTTTTCAGGGTTTGTGATCGCCTGACGTTTTGCAGGGTCACCGACAAGGACTTCACCTTTGTCTGTAAATGCAACAACCGACGGTGTTGTGTTTTTACCTTCGCTGTTCGGGATGATCTTCGCTTCACCACCCTCGTAAACTGCGACACATGAATTTGTTGTTCCTAAATCGATACCAATTACTTTGCTCATATTAATTCCTCTTTACTTTTGTTTTGAATACGGTGCCGGAAGCAGTTCCGATACCTGCCTAGCTTCTTAAACCCGATCTTCCAGGTTTAGTTCGCGATTACGACCATTGCATCACGCAAGGTTCGTTCTTTATATTTGTACCCTTTTTGGAAGGTACTGACGATCTGGCCCGTTTCATGGTCAGGACTGTCAACTTGTTGGACCGCATGATGGACATTCGGATCAAACGGTTCGTCTTCATTTACCGGTGTCACACCGTGCTTCTCAAGCACATTTAAAAATTGTTTCATAGTCAGCTCAACGCCTTCGCTCACTTTTTCAAGCAACACAGCAGGGTCAGCTTCCATATCTTTGGCTTTAATTGCCCCATCCAGTGCGTCGAGTACCGGGATGATATCTTTTGCAAATTTCTCATTTGCATATTCAAGCGCTTGGTATTTCTCACGCTCAAGACGTTTTTTGATATTGTCAAAATCGGCATGGACACGTGCATATTTATCCTGCAGTGCGGCAACCTCATTTTTCAATGTCTCCAATTCGTCTTCGACCTCTTCGATCTCCGCTTCCTCTTTTGCTTCTAACTGCTCTTCGAGTTCTTCTTCGATCGATTGTGTCTCTTCATTGATTTTTTCTTCAGACATAATGTATAAGTGACTCCTTTCTTGAATTCTGGACAAATTATAACACATGAGTCATTTACTGTCAAGTAGTCTATAACAGCATGTGACTAATTTAAATTGAGTCTATTTGACTCATATATAGAATACCCCTGTTTTAAGGGGCTTACCTAGATTAATATCTGATTTTCAACCATAAAATTTTGAAATCCTGTACCTTTTGATAGGGTTTAATTTTCGAAAATTAACTTTTTGTTTACTTTTGAACACCATAAAGACGCCCTAACTTAAAAGATAATCTAGCTCATCGAGTGAAGTCCCGTTTTACGCAAGGCCACCTATAATGCCTGTTATCAACATTCCTAGGTTTACCATGAACAACACCGCTATCATTTTAGACTATCACCTGCGTACCAAACATCATCCAAACCGTTATGCAGCTTCCCTGGGTTATATGGACTGGGCCACGCAGCCGGACCCCTTTCGAAGTTATCACGGGGCACGACTGGTCAAATTGCCACTCTCTTTTGACAATCCGACCATGAGCTACAACGCCATCGTAAGTGATGCACCGCGTCCCACAGCACCCATAACCTTACAGTCCATTGCACAGCTCTTTCAGTTTTCGCTTGGGATTGCGGCATGGAAATGTATCGGTACCGACTGCTGGGCATTGCGATGCAACGCCTCGAGCGGGAATCTTCAGCCGACTGAAGCGACTATTATTTTGCCGCCGGTTAATGGTATCTCTGACAAAAGTGTCATTGCCCACTACGCCGTCAAAGAGCACGCCTTGGAGATACTGGCAGAATTTGACACCGATTACTGGACAGAGCAGCAACAGCAGGGCTACTTTGTCGCTTTGAGTTCCATTACCTGGCGCGAGATGTGGAAATACGGCGAGCGCTGTTTCCGTTATGTCAACATGGACCTCGGCCATGCTTTAAAAGCGGTCAAGACAAGTGCCAGAGCCCTCGGCCAGTACAGTTGTAAAATTGAGAATTTGCCTATAGCGGAGCTGGAAAGGCTGATCGGCCTCGACCAGAAGGATCGTTATCAGCCCAGCGAACCTGAGATCGGCCAGACACTGCTGCATATCGGTGGAACGGTACAGAGCAAACACGACCTGACCCGCCTCCTTAACGATCTGCCGATGCATTTTAAGGGCAAGGCGAACCTGCTCAGCCGTTCCCATCACCCCTGGGAGGCCGTTGACCTTGCCATGAAAGCATCTCGGGCCGATACTGCACCGATACCCAGACTGGCCGTGCAGACAGCCGAAGTAAAGCGCCTGCCAAACGAAAAAAGTGTCAAAGAGGTTATCTTTCGACGACGCAGTGCGCAGGCAATGGACTTTGCCAGAACCCATATTTCGCTTGAGCAGTTCACCCAGATGCTCCAGGCCGTTGCTGCCCCGGTCGACAACTTTCGCATGCGTACCCATTTTGCCCTCTTTATCCATGATGTTGAGACCCTGCGTCCGGGCCTTTACTTCTATATTCGCAACCCCGAACATAAAAGTGCCCTCAAACGGCTGACGCGAAACGATTTTCTCTGGCAGGAGCAGCTGCCTGGTCTCTACTTTCTGGAAGAAGGCGACTTCCGTTCGCAGGCCAAGTTCATCTCCTGTTCACAGGACATCGCAGCCGACGGTGCCTTCTCTCTGGGCATGATCACCCAGTTTAAGGAGCCTATCGAGCTCTATGGGGTCCATGAATATAAAGAGTTATACTGGGAGTGCGGCGAGATCGGCCAACAGCTCTACCTCGAAGCGACCGCGCTCGGTCTCAGCGCCACGGGCATAGGCTGCTATCTTGACGATGTCATGCACCGTATGCTGGGATTGGAAGATGAGACGTTTCAGACCATGTACCATTTTACGATCGGACGCGCCATCATCGATACCCGTATGAGCATGAGGGAGCCCTACCCTAACAGAACTTGAGCATATTTGTCTTGACTATAGCATCAAACATTGCAACCGATTGTCAGGATCAGACTTCTTGTGTACTTTTTTAAGTTGTTAGCGATAAGATGCAGAACACTTTATCGTTATACAAGGATGCCAATGATGAAATATCTTTATTTGACGATGCTTCTTCTCTTCTCAATGTCTGGCTGTTCTCAAAAGGGCACTGCGTCCATTGACAACGAGAACTTTTCGGAACTTAGAAGCTATGTAAAAAAGTTTGACGATATTAATAAAAGTACGCAGATACTTACACTGATCAACACCATGGAACATAATATTCTGTCGCTTCATATTGCCTCCAATACATTTATAAAACAAAGTCGCACCCAGATCAGTGATTTTAATACCGATGACAAAGCGCTGACAGATGTTCACCATGTGTGGATACAGGAGCGCGATAAGCTCGAAAACAGCCTTATAGACGTTCATTTTGCCATGAAATCGATGGTGTCACCGACAGATTGGACTGAAATGGTACGGCTGCAAAAACTCGGCTATAAACAACTTGAGACTAATATGAGGATAAACTGATGCTGATCGCCCTTCTAACCTTTCTTTTTTTATCAACCAGTGAGATGGCGGAGAGTATGCTCGTTAAAGTTGAGCATTACGTCAACACACATGAAACATCTGAAAAACGTACTTTGCTGAACGGTTATACTGCTAATATACGAAAAACGTTCGATACCTATTCACATCTTGTCGATCAGACGGTCGATCTCCTTGCTGATCCAGACATGCACCCTGACGATGCCAAAAAACTTCTTGCAGAATATAATAAAGCGCAGGATATTGCGATCACAAGTGTCTATGAAGAGACTAAGAAAATCAAAAACGCCATGGGTTCCGAAGCATGGAAAGCTGCCATGAAAAGCGACAGCATGAAACTCTCACTCTGAACTTTTTACTGTAATACTTCTAGAAGATAGACCTGACAAGAACCTACTACTGTTTACTTGCGAAGTGTAGCGATCAGGCGCTTATCGTTGAGCAGAAGCTGCAGTGCATCTACGATCGATGAGCAGACGATATCACTGCTCAGCAGGGTCTGCGTACTGCACCCTTCATCACCGATCAGGGCGATGCCGAGTGCAGCCTGTTTTACCATCTCTATATCGTTGTTTCCATTGCCGACAGCCGCACAATGGACACGGCCGAGAGTGTCGATATAGGACGCTTTTTCAGCAGTATGGTCGTCACTATGCAGCACCACGACACTGACATCAAAACCTGCCAGCTCTTTTTGGACACTGCCGAAGGTATCGGAGGTGATGACATGTACATGGTAGCGTTCAGCCAATGCCTCAAGACGTGATCGCGCCTCTTCTTTCAGGACACCATCTTCGGCCAGGGTCCCATTGTAATCCAATACGACATGACGCAGTATCAGTGTTTTATAATAGGGAACCGTTATCTGTACCTCTTTCATCAATGACACTCCCAAATATTTTTAAAAATCATACCATTATCCTGTTAATACAGTCCCTTCTTAGCGAAACGCGACTACTATGTCATTATGAATATATCAGAGGGGATCAGACCTCCCCCTAACGAAAGAGTGAACATGCAAGACATAAAACTGACACAGTACAGCCATGGTGCCGGTTGCGGGTGCAAGATATCACCCAAACTGCTAAAACAGATCCTTGAAACATCAAGAGAGACCATCGAACATCCTCTGTTGCTAGTCGGAAACTCCACGAATGACGATGCTGCCGCCTTTGACCTGGGCAACGGCACCTCTGTTTTAAGCACAACCGACTTCTTTATGCCGATCGTGGATGACCCTTTTACCTTTGGACGCATCGCTGCGACCAATGCCATCAGCGATATCTACGCGATGGGCGGCAAGCCGCTGATGGCGATCTCGATCTTTGGCTGGCCGATCAACAAACTCGACGCCGATGTCGCCCAGAAAGTGATCGACGGCGGCCGCGCGGTCTGTGAAGCGGCGGGCATCCCTCTCGCCGGCGGTCACAGCATCGACTCGCCGGAACCGATCTTCGGTCTGGCGGTGACCGGCATTGCCGAGAACAAAAACATCAAACGCAACGACACCGCCGAAGAGGACTGTGAGCTCTTTTTGACCAAACCACTGGGTATCGGTATTTTGACGACGGCGCAAAAACAGGGCAAGATCAGCGAAGGCGACATACAAGTGGCCATCGACGCCATGTGTACACTCAACAAGATCGGTGCCGAGATCTCACAGCTCGAAGGTGTCACAGCACTGACGGATGTTACCGGTTTCGGACTGCTCGGGCACTTGACCGAGATCTGCGACGGCAGTGACATCAGTGCCCTGATCCGCTTTGATGATGTCCCGCTTTTAAGCAATGTCGAAAAGTACCTTGCCATGGAGTGTGTTCCAGGCGGTACCCGCCGTAACTTTGAGAGCTATGGCCACAAGATCGCCCCGATGACGCCGACACAGCAGGACATTCTCTGTGATGCCCAGACATCCGGCGGGCTGCTCTGCGCCGTTCGTAAAGAGAGTATTGATGCGTTTTTAGAGATTACCAAGTCTGCCGGACTTAAGCTGCGCTCTATCGGCCATACGACCAAACGCACACAATTCAGCGTCGAGGTGATCTAAGGTGACACTGCCGTTAACGGATGATTTCCGTTCCATCGTCCTGGAAAAGCGACCGCTGATCGATGTCCGAGCCCCTGTCGAGTTCGAGAAAGGCGCCTTCCCGACATCGGTCAATCTCCCTTTGATGAATGATGAAGAGCGTCATCTCATCGGAATCCGCTACAAAGAAGCGGGCAATGATGAAGCGGTCAAACTGGGCCATGAGCTTATCCACGGTGATGTCAAAGCAGCACGTGTCAACGCATGGAAAGAGTTTATAGCCGAACACCCCGATGCCTATCTCTACTGTTTCAGAGGCGGTCAGCGTTCCAAAATCTCCCAACAGTGGCTCTCTGATGCCGGCATAACCTTACCACGTCTTAAAGGCGGGTATAAAGCGTTTCGCCACTTTTTGATGGAAGAGTCGCTGCGCATCAGCGATGAAGCAGAGACCATCATCATCGGTGGTGTCACCGGTTCCGGAAAGACACTGCTTATTAACAAACTGGACAATGCCATTGACCTTGAAGCGATTGCCAACCACAGAGGCTCTTCATTTGGACGGTACACTACACCGCAGCCTTCTCAGATCGATTTTGAGGACAAACTGGCGTACGATCTTATCCGCCATGAGGCCAAGGGCCACAGACGGCTTGTTATCGAACATGAAAGCCATAATATCGGCAGGGTCTTTATTCCTAAACCTGTCTTCGACAACCTCCAGCAGGCGAGCCTTGTAATCCTCGAAGCACCTGTCGAGACCCGCGTTCAGATCACCTTTGACGAATATGTCACAGCCTCGTTGGCTGAACACAACAGACAGTATGGAGATGAAGGCAATGATCAATGGTTTGAGACGATCAATTCGAATCTAGAGCGTATTCAGAAACGTTTGGGCAGTGAACGTTTCCTGCATCTCAAACGTGTTTTGGCCAATGCCTATAAGGTGCAGCAGATCAGCGGCAAGACCGAAGCCCATAAAGAGTGGGTACAGATTCTCCTGACCGAATATTACGATCCTATGTACAACTATCAGATAGAAAAAAGCCCTATTCCTGTTATATTCAGAGGTACAGAAGAGGAGATATTAGCGTTTTTAAAAGAGCATGGGAACCGCTAAAAGGTACCGTTGCTAAGGCTAAAACACTCTTTGGCTACTTCTTTTCAGCATCTGCAAGGGTCAAACAGAAGATCACCTCCTTACCCTCTCGCTCCAAAGCTTCTACAGCCTGTGTCAGGGTCATACCGGTAGTAATAATGTCATCGACCAGAATGACATATTTTTCCTTGAACGGTTTGACTCTGAACTTCCTGGGATGCAGAAGCCGGTACTGAAAACTCTTTCCCGAATAGGTGTCACTGCTGGCGGCACTGATCTTGTTGAAATACGGATGAATATGCTCAGAATCCAAGGCCTTGTTCAGCAGTGCCGTGTGGGCGTATCCGTGTTTGACATGTTCGTCGACGCCAAGTGATGCGACATTCTCTTCGAAGCTGAACTTCTCACCGAAACGGGTAAATGCGATCTCCGCTAAAATTGTATAGATATAAAACCCAAGGTCCGTGTGCTTGGTATGCAGCAATGATGCAATGCCCTTGTATTTATAAAACGAATAGACATCAATGTTGCCGCGGATTTTACGTTTGAACAGTGAAGGTTGGAGATTTTCTTTTTGGCAGTCAGAACAGATATGCGTGAGTGACCAAGACGAGCACAATAGACATTTCATATAAGATTACTTCGTATTTTAGTTGTTGCTATCTATTGTAACTAAAAAGCGAAGTATCTATTCCACCATTTTAAAATTTCAGATGTGCTGTAGATTGTGCAAAAGGTCTAACCGATAGCGCACTGCTTGTGCGCGGAGAGTTAGACTTTAGTGCAAGATGCAGTGCAGATGGAATTTTAATCCATTTTGAGGACGGACATAAATGCCTCTTGCGGCAGGTTGACCTTACCGATCGACTTCATCCGTTTTTTACCCGCTTTCTGTTTTTCAAGCAGTTTACGTTTACGGGTGATATCGCCGCCGTAACATTTTGCCGTAACGTTTTTACCCATGGACTTGACCGTTTCACGGGCAATGACCTTGTTGCCTAAAGAGGCCTGAATCGCCACTTCAAACAGTTGGCGTGGTACGATCTCTTTCATATTTTTGACCAAAGCACGGCCGCGAAACTCTGCCGAGGTTCGAGGCACGATAACAGAAAGTGCATCAACCACCTCTCCTGCTACACGGACATCCAGTTTGACCAGGTCCCCTTCGCGGAAACCGATCGGGTCATAGTCGAATGAGGCGTACCCTTTAGAGATCGATTTGAGCTTATCGTAAAAGTCGACTACGATCTCATTCATCGGTACCGCGTATTCTAACAGAACGCGCTGTTCATTAAGATAATCCATCTTCGTCTGCATACCGCGTTTGGAGACAAGCAGGTTGATCACGTTGCCCAGATAATCTGTCGGCGTAATAATGGTCGCTCTGACATAGGGCTCTTCGATATGGTCGATGTGGTTGATTTCCGGCAGTTCTGACGGGTTTTGCACCTCGATCATCTCGCCGCTGTTCATGTAGACATTATAGACAACCGACGGTGCCGTCGCGATAAGGTCAAGGTTGAACTCACGTTCAAGACGTTCTTTAACGACCTCCATATGCAACATCCCAAGGAAACCGACACGGAAACCAAAGCCGAGTGCGATCGATGTCTCCGGTTCATAACTCAACGACGAGTCGTTCAGCTTTAGTTTATCCAGGGCATCACGCAGGTCTTCAAACTTGTCCGTATCGATCGGGTAGAGTCCGGCAAAGACAAACGGTTTCGCCGGTTCAAAATCGAGAACAGGTTCTATAGCAGGGTTTTTTGCATCCGTAATAGTGTCACCGACATGAACGGA
Organism: Sulfurimonadaceae bacterium; assembly: GCA_041553195.1. Lineage (GTDB taxonomy): Bacteria > Campylobacterota > Campylobacteria > Campylobacterales > Sulfurimonadaceae > Sulfonitrofixus. The sequence continues at coordinate 43,446 of JBFEJN010000003.1, read as the reverse complement.
GTGGACCTCTTTAAGACCCAGGACAACGATGCCGATCTCGCCAGTCTTAATAGCTGCTGTCTTCTGGCGTTTGAGCGGGTGCGGGTACATCAGGTCAAGGACCTGGTGCTGCTCTTTGTTACTCATCAAAAGAATGTTCTGATTTTTGGCGATCTGTCCGTCAAAGACACGTACCAGCGCCAAAGCACCCAAATACGGGTCAAACCACGAGTCATAGATGATCGCTTTCGTCGGAGCATCCGGTTCGCCTTCCGGCGGCGGAATACGGTCGACAATGGCGTCAATAAGTTCACGAATACCAATTCCAGATTTCGCCGATACCATCAGGGCGTCTGTTGCATCGATACCGATACTGGCCTCGATCTCTTCAGCAACGCGTTCCGGTTCAGCGGCAGGCAGATCGATCTTGTTGATGACCGGCACCAACTCCAGGTTATTCTCAAGCGCCAAATAGACATTGGCAATTGTCTGCGCTTCTACACCCTGTGCAGCATCGACGATGAGCAGTGCACCATCTGAAGATGCCAGTGATTTACTGACCTCGTAAGAGAAGTCGACGTGGCCCGGAGTGTCTATGAGGTTCAGGTTGTAGTGCTTACCGTCTTTGACATAATCAAGACGTACCGACTGCGCTTTAATGGTAATGCCGCGCTCTTGCTCAATGTCCATCGTGTCCATCATCTGTGAGGTCATCTCACGGTCACTGACAGCACCACACTCTTGAATAATACGGTCAGCAAGTGTGGATTTACCATGGTCAATGTGTGCGATAATGGAGAAGTTTCTAATGTGTTCTATTTTCATGTATATCCGAGGAAACGGCCTAAGCCGTTTGGTTTTAGGGTCTTGTTATGCGAAAAGTGAATTTACGCTTTCATTGTGATACACGCGACGAATGACTTCAGCAAAAAGCGGAGCGACGCTCAGGACGGTTATCGTGTCATGCGGTTTTGTCACCAGCGTGTCTGAGATACAGAGTTCATCCAGAGCATCACTGTCAAGGTTAACATAGGCTTTACCGCTTAAGACGCCGTGCGTTGCGATCGCCATGACAGATGTCGCGCCTTTGGCTTTAAGCGCGGCTGCCGCTTTGACCATTGTTCCGGCTGTATCGACCATGTCATCGACGATGATAACATCTTTGCCCTCAACATCACCGATGATGTTCATCACTTCTGACTCGTTCGCTTTTTCACGGCGCTTGTCAACGATAACCATCTCAAGGCCGAGTTGTTCTGCAAAGTAACGTGCACGTGCAACCCCACCAATGTCAGGTGATGCGACAACAGGGTTGGCAAGTTTTTTTGACTGTACATACTCTTTAAAGACGATCGAACCATACAGGTTGTCAACCGGAATATTGAAGAAGCCCTGAATCTGACCGGCGTGAAGGTCGATCGTAACGACACGGTCAATACCTGCCGCTTCGTACATGTCTGCTACCAATCTCGCCGTAATCGGGACGCGAGGTGCCGCTTTACGGTCCTGACGGGCATAACCGTAGTAAGGGACGACAGCCGTAATAGAGCTGGCAGACGAACGGCGGAGAGCATCCGTCATAATAAGCAGTTCCATAAGGTTGTCATTCGAAGGGGCACCTGTCGACTGAACGATAAACACGTCGCGTCCACGAACGCTCTCAGCGATCTGTACTGAGATCTCACCATCAGAAAAACGTTTTACATCAGCCTTGGCCAAAGGAACATCAAGTGTCTTACACACTTTTTTAGCAAAATCAACAGAAGAACTACCGGCAAAAATCTTATATCCGCGCATGGATCACCTTTTGGGTTATAAATATAAATGCAATTATATCGTGTATAGCTAAGAAGTGGGTAAAGCATGTTCTACATACTTAATTGTGGGGAGGATACTTTACGGCAGAGCCTTTGCAGACTCGCTGCAAAAGCTTAACCTCACGGTGCAGGTATACAACCGCCTGTAGCAATAGGGTTGTTGTTAAGATAACTTTCGAGGTATTCGACTGTCGTTGCATCCAATCTGATCTCTTTAGCTCCTGCGGTACCCGCAATATCCATATGCGAGACTTCATAACCCAATGCTGTTGATGGCAGGAACAGTCCGGTTGCCGCTGACAACTCGGTTCCGTTTATCTCTCTGTTAAGCTTGCCATACATGACGGGATCACCACCGGCAATGGAAATCGTCGCAATTTTACCGTCAGCACTGGTATAGGTGTAGCTTGTCGGATCATCACTGATGACGAAACTACCGCTGCCGCTATCACCGTTAAGCCAGATATAGTGACGTGTGACGTTGGCATCACAGGTCAGCGGATTGACATCAATGTGCGCAGTATAGAGTTGATCATTGACAAACGGTATCGCTTCGACATCACGGCCGATCCTTATTTCGTTCTGGAAGTTGATTTGATTACCAGAAACATTTTGATCTTGCAGATAGGTGACAATCGCATCTCTTGTCGCCAGGTCATAGCGGAGTTCCACATTGCCCGTATCTGCCGGATTGTAACGCGCTGACCCCATATTGCCTGTCAGACTGGACTCTGCGATAGCGTTGTAATCGCTATTGCGTTGAACCGTTACGTCAAAGACAATAATATCTTGACCGTCAACGTTTTTCACTTCCCATGTCCCTGCATTCGGCGTCACAACGTTCATCGAAATGTCGTATTCAGCCAGTATGCCACCGACACCGGCAATACCGCTTGCATAACCGATACCGCCGTTAGGCGTATAATCAAGAGCGACCTGCCCGCTCATAAATGCCGTCTGGAACGATCCAAAATCAGGATACGTTGTTGTGAAAGAGAGATCCCAGATATCATTATCCCAGATATCCAGCGATTCATACAACTCAAGGTGCGCCATGCGGTAAGCAACCGGTGTTGAACCCAAATCTGCGAGAGGCACACCAGTCAAGGCACTGATCGTTGCTGCATCCGCTATCGTTTCGACTATCTTCGCTTCGACGAAAGGCAAGCCTCCATTGGAGAGTGTTGCGATGTCATTTGTGACATTGTAGTCAAATGACTGCGTGCCACCAGCTTCTTCGATAATAACAGACCCGTTATTGTCGAAACGGAGTCGGTCTGAATCGATGATATAAGTACCAAAATCGCTCCATGCCCAGATGCCGTACATATCGACATCCAGATAAGAGGCCATCGTTGCTGTCGGCAGACTGTTAAAACTGATGAATTCGCTCTGCGGTTCACTCAGGTTCTGTTCCGACATAGTAACGGTTGCATTCATAATACTGTTACCGACATGGTACATTGTACTCTCATCAAACCTGTACTCCAGGTAAGCGCTGTTAGCCGGATGGTATGCACCAGGGTAAACAAAATTGTCATTGGTATTGATCATAAATATTCGAATCAATGTTATTCCGTAAACCGTCGGCGTGACGATAATGACATCGTCTCCATTAGGCGTTTGCGTAAACTCCCACGTACCTGCATTGTCATTAGTCACAATTTCATGATCAATTCCATCCCAATAACTCGCTGTCCTGATAATTGTACCGTTGCCGTCACCCAGGTTGCTTCCCTCGGCAAATTTGAAATTATAACCGCTGATCCACATGCTCTGCCAGCGAGGCACACCCGTTACATATGTTTTGTCCGTCATAAAGTCAGCTAAGGTACTGTATGGGTTGCTACAGGTCGTCGCATTACAATCCGCATACTCCGGTTCACTCCACAGCTCATAATCTTCATGAAGATTCAGTGTAGCCATCTTATACCCCGTGGCAGTTGCCGGCAACGTCAGGTTCAGCTCCAGCTCCAGCTCCTCTTTTGAGGCTGTACCGATATATTTACCTTTCAAGTCATCTACAGTGTCCCCGTCAAAATCGATAATAACTGTCGCATTATCAGTGTCAAGCACATACGGCAGGACATCCGTCACATTCGTATCAACATGGAAAATATAGAGTTCCTGCGGTGATTCATTGATCGTAATACGTTCAACACTTAACATCGATTCTGTATTCCACCCCTCTTCCCAGACACTGTACATCGGTACGCCATAGTTCGTCAAGCCCGTATAAGCATTAAATTCATCCAGTGTAATCGGTTTTTCTGTCAAATCACCGGAATCCACATATGGCGAAGCAGTGACATGCACTGTCACGGTAGCAACACCTGACTCCAAGGCTCCGTCGTTCGCTTTGAACGTAAAACTGTCGTCGCCGATATAGCCGCCGGTCGCCGCATACGCGATATTACCATAGGCATCGATACTTAGAACGCTACCGTTAGACGGTCCCGAAACAATGGTAAACGTCAGCGGATCACCGTTAGCATCGGTGACATTAAGGACTGTTTGCGCAACACTGTCGGCAACCACGTCAATCACACTATCGCCAGCTACCGGAGCAAGGTTGCTCGGGTCGACCACATGAATCGTGATGTTGGTATCGGACGTCAACGCGCCGTTGGCATCATTGATGGCATGTACCGTAACCGTTGTTGTTCCGGCACCCACTGGGTCAATAATAAGTGTATTACTCGAAGGCGTGACGATGGCGATATTGCTATCACCCGGATCAGACAATGACAATGTGAAACTTTCATCTGCCGGTTCAACACTTAGATTATACTCGACTGCTCCACCATACAGATCAACCGATGTTTCCGTCGTCGTAATGAACGGCGCACTGTCAACCGGCGTTACATGGACTTCAAAAGTCGCCAGCGTCGTATCTTGCCCGTCAAAGACTTCCAGTGTAACGTTGGCATCCCCGTTTGCATAGGCGGCGACCGTCATGTCAACAGCATCATTGGTAAATGCCGCGACTTGAAGGCCTTCAATACCGACTGGGACAACCGATACAAGATGCACTGATACCAAATCCGTATCGACATCACTAATGTTCAGATCAACATGAGCACTCTGTTGTGTTGTTGATTCAGTCAGGTTCACCGGCACGGTCGAAAGGAACGCAACCACCGGTGCATCATTGATATCATTGATCGTAACGTTGACCGTGCCGTTGTCTTCATGCCCTGTTGTACTTGCCGCCGTGTATTTAACGATCACCGCACCTGACACATCAAGAGCAGGAGTAAAAGTGATCGTGTTGTTGGCTTCTATCTGCACCGTACCGTTTGCCGGGGTCGCCACCCAGGCATTAGCAATCGTACTCGCATTGATGTCATTGGCAAGCACATCAATGTTCACGGCCACCTCTTCATCGGTTGTTGCCGAATCGGGATTGGCGACCGGATAGACAGGCATCGTACTGACGACAATTGTCATCACGCCGCTGTCGCTCAGAGTACCTGTGTCTTCGACCGTATAGTTCACGATAAACGTGCCTTCCGAACCGTCATTATCGTACTCAAATGTGCTATTACCTGTCTGGGTCAGACCCGTCAACGGGTCAAAACTTGTAATGATATGGGTATCACCGATATCGGGATCGTCAATATGGGCCGCAACATCAATGGTGACGTTTTGATCGCCGGTCGTGACAAAGACCGTGAAATCATTTGCGACCGGTGCGTCATTGACCGCCGTGATGTTCAGATCAAAGGTCGTTGTGTCCGTTAGGTTGCCGTCGCTTACCTGAACCGTGATCGTCTGTACACCATTGGCATTCAGTTTCGGTGTGATCGTCAACGTTGACCCCGTAATACTTGTCGTCAAAATACTGTTCGATACAGGCGAAGCAGTAAAGATCAGTGTCGTATCATCGACATCGGTCGCATTCAGTTCAACCGTAAAGGCAGGGTCATCTTCTGTTTTTGTAATGTCCGGGAGTACCGCTATCACCGGTGCGTCATTGACCGGCGTAATATGCAGGACGAACGATTTGTCACTGGTCGCACTGCCGTCGTTCGCTGTCACGGTGATGTTGGCATCACCGTTGGCATCTGCAACTGCCGCCAGACGCAGGCTGTAGGTTCCCGAACCGATGATCGATGCATCGACTGCGGCACCGGTTGCGACGACGCTGTAGGTAACGCTGTTTCCTTCGGCATCATCGGCAGCGAGTGCAATCGTGATCGCAGGTGAAAAATCCTCATCAACGGTCAAATCATTAAGAACTGTTGTGATCACCGGTGCATCATTCACCGGATTGACCGTTACCGTAATCAGCTGTGAATCAGTCAGACCGTTCGCTGTTGCCGTAATATTGACATCTGTCGTACCAAAGGCATTCGGTTGTCCGGTGAAGGTGATCACATTGCCTGTGACCGCAACGCTGACCAAAGTCGTATTGTAATCCGCTGCCGAATAGACGATAGTATCACCCTCGGCATCTGTTGCGCTGACCGTCGTCTGGCCGCTTCCATCCTCGTCAAACGTTACATCCAGAACCGCATTAATAACCGGTGCATCATCCACAGGCGCGACATGCACGACGAAACTGGTCGTATCATTTTTATCGCCGTCCGATACAACAACTGTCACGTTGGCATCGCCATAAAGATCCGTGATTGATGTTAACGTCAGTTGGCTGCCCGTAAACGAAGCACCCATAATTGCAGGTGCTATATTCACCACGTCATACGCAAGAGTGTCATTTTCTGCATCGCTTGCATTGACTTCAAAGGCATACGATATAAAATCTTCAGCAAGATTCACATCGGCAATGGCTTCCAATACCGGTGCATCGTTTATCGGCGTCACTGTAATCGTCACCGTACCGTTAACTTCATCTCCCCAGCTATCTTGCACCGTATAGTTAAAAATAAAATCACCGTTAAAGTCGAGTACCGGCGTATAGGTAATCGTTCCATCCGCACTGAAAGCAACGCCCCCACTCACTGCCGTTAATATCAACGTATCGTTGTCGGCATCGGTATCATTGGCAAGAACGTTAAACGAGATCGCTGTCTCTTCTGCCGTCGTATTGGTATCAGGGTTCGCAACCGGCAGATGGTTGTCCAGACGTGGAATCGTCAAGGCGAACATCTTGTCGGCCGAAACCGAGCTGTTATGATCCGATGTGACCGTTATCGTCAGATTAACGTCGCCGCCTGAATAGTCTGGTCGTACAACGACACCGTCACTGCCTAAGAGACCTGTATTATCACTGTTCCATGCAAAGCTTACATTGTCATCCGGATTTTCACAGCCGCCCAGTACAAGATCGGTCGTAATGTTGCTCTCAACCAGATTACTGCCCTTAATAGCATCAAATGTCACACAGGCCAAAGCATTGGCAACAGCGACAGCATCGGCAACATCAGGTATGCTCGCCGGATTATTCATAGCATTTACAATAAGCAGCTGATAGGCTATCAGGTCCTCTACTGTTGCATCTGCCGGCATCTGCGCTTGAAGGTCGAGTATAAAAGCATCGACCGCAAGTGCATCTGCAGGGGCAACAACAGGATTCATCAATGCTGCAGCTGCCGTAATATTCATATCAGAAACCGCCAGAGCATCGACAGCAGCCGAAAAGTCACCGCCAAACAGTGTAGCCGCCGCCATAACACGCTGTGAAGCGACGAAGACATCCGTGTCCACCGGCTCTGCAAAAGGATCTGCTATCACTTGTTCTTGGGTAAGTCCCATTATTAGTGAAGCACGTGCTACCGCTTCGTTGTAACTTAGACCTTCATTCTGCATCAAAGCCACAACAATAGTGGACAGTGGCGATACAACCGTTACATTGCCCTGGAAACTTGCGCGCAAGGTTCCTGAAAACAATGTACTGGTTGCAAGGTCAGTACCGCCTGTCAGATAGAGGTAGGTACCGTGAGGGACTTGCACCTCACCAAAAGTAAAATTACCCTCGGCATCCGTCGTCGTATTGATATCGCCGGCGGTTTCACTCTTACTACCGTCAATATCGGCATAAAGATGCCCGTTCGCAATATAACCGTCAACGACCAGACCACTGGCTGTCGAGGCAGATGGGGTATCACCGCCGGCACCGCCACTACTATCTCCATCACTGCTGCTACATCCGGTAAACATCAGCATACTTGCCAATGCCGTACTGATGAAGAGTTTTTTACTTAGACTCAAGTACATCATTATTCTGCTCCTATAGTTCTATCTACTATAGAGTACTGGTAAAATGTCAAAAAAATGTCAAAAAATGTTAATGTGCATAGGAGTTTAGACAACATGTTGTCAGAAGTAGCACAGAAATTGTTAAGATCAGTTAATAGTACGCAGAATATATCCCACCTTGCTCTGTGTTTCAATGATGATCGAAGGTGCCAGTTTTCGGATAGAGTAGATCAGAGTCCGAACCGTCGAATCTGAGGTAGGGTTCTCTCTCCAAAGCGTCTGCTCTATTACTTCCTGGGAGACTGAGAGGTTTTTGTATTTGATGAGAAGTTCAAGCAGCTGGGTCTGCTTGGCATTAAGACGGAGTTCTTTCTCATAAGAGAGGAGTACTGAACGCTCAAGATCGTACCAGCAGTGCAGTGCCAACTGAACCTTTGTCAGGCCTATTTCAGCGCCGTCAGGGCGGTTCTCAAGGTAACGTTGCTGCGCAAGTTTAATCGCAATCTGGATGTCGACTTCCGTAAACGGTTTGACGATGTAACCGTACGGTGAGAGTCGCATCGCCCGTGAAAGTGTCTCACTGTCGCAATATGCTGTAATAAAGATGACCGGAACATTATAGCGTTCGATAATAATCGACGCCAGTTCCAATCCATCCATCTGCCCTTGAATGTTAATGTCCATCAAGATCAGGTCCGGGCGCTCCCTCTCCACTGCCTCAAGCAGTATTTCGCCCCGGTCATATATTCCTGGCACGTCCAAACCCATTTTAGTAATAACATTTTTCAGATAGCGCGCCGTAATGAGTTCATCTTCAACGATTAGGACCTGCTCAGGAAACATCAAAATCTCCTTTACAAACAATACTCACCTCAAGCCCCTCTCTCGAAGCCATCGTAAATTTTCCGCCTACCAGCGAGTTGCTCAGGTCACGCATAAGCGTCATTCCAAGATTGCCTTCAAGCTTATTAAGCGTAGACATACCGATGCCATAGTCTTTTACTGTCATAGTGACTATCTTATCACTTTCATCTAATGAAAGAGTTATAATTCCTTCATTACGATCCGGATACGCATGCTCAATGGCATTGGTTACCGCTTCGTTCAAGATCAATCCCAGGTTCATCGCCGTTTTCATGTCGAGTACCAACGGCGCGAAACGGTACTCAATTTTGTGGGGTGTGACACGTTGAAGATGGCAGACAATATCTTCAAGATAGCTTTGCATATTGATCTTCTCAAAGTTCTCTGCCTTATAGATGCTCTCATGGACCAACGACATGGCAGAAAGACGGTCGATGTTGTCTAAAAACATCTTGGCATATTTAGGTTCTTCTATACTCGCAGCCTGCAGGCCCAAGAGGCTCATGATCAACTGCATGTTATTTTTAACACGGTGGTGTACCTCTTTGAGCAGGACTTCACGCTCCTGCATTCGCTCAGCCAATTTATCTTCATAATCACTTCGACTCTTCTCTATCAGATAGACCAGGGTTGTGAAGAGAGAATAACCGACCACGACCTGTACCAAGACTTCAAGACTAAATAGGGCCTGAACCCACTCCAGCTGAGAGGAGAGTGCTACTCCGGCCAGGTAGATAACAATTGCGATATTGACTTTCGTGGCATCTTTAAGCTCGATCAGCAACACCAGGATCAAAGGCAGTGTTGCGATCCAAAAAAGCATAATCTCTTCGCCGACACCCGGTACTGAAAATGAGAACAACATCTGAAAAACGATGAGAAAAGCCATCATTTTACTGGCTGTGACCAAGCTGATGATCTTAAAACGCTGTAGGAAATAGTTTAAAAGGACTATTGGTCCCATGACCCACTCTTCATAGGCATGAAGAAAATAACCGTTTTGATAATTTTGTGAAGAGTCTATAAGAACAACAAGTGCCATAAAGACAGCTGTAAGGATAAAGGCTCTTTGGCGCCGTAACTCTAATGATGAGAGTAATTGATCAACATATCCCGAAGCTGCCCATAGCTGATTCATCTATATGATCCAGCCCCCGCCGATAAGCTTATTGTCATCGTAAAAAACGGCGGCCTGTCCGGACGCAACACCGAGGACCGGCTCTTGCAGACGGATGGTTGCCGTCTCGCCTGATATTTCGACATGACACGGAACCGCATGCGTACGGTAACGCAGTTTGACCGTCGTGTCAAAACTTGTACGGTCATCGAACATGTTGATGTCTTTTATGGTGACATCAAAACATTCAAGTTCCTCTTTCAAACCGACTACGATCTGGTTCTTTTCCGGAATGATCTTGGTTACAAAATGCGGGTCGTGCGCCCCTTTGACCGTAAAGCCTTTCCGCTTACCGATGGTGTAGTGCATGTATCCTTTGTGTTCACCGACGACATTGCCTTCGGCATCGAGGACTTCGCCCGGCTGGTCTACCTGAACGTAGTTTTTCAGGACATCCGTGTAGGTCGTTTCGACAAAACAGATCTCGCTCGACTCTGCCTGCGAAGCAAACGACTCCAGCCCTTCGACTTTTGCGGCAAAGGCTTTGACATCTTTTTTATGACGCGACCCCAAAGGAAAAATAAGTCGCGGGACGATCTCTCTATGAATATAAAAGAGAAAATATGACTGATCTTTGGTGTCGTCTTCGGCTTGCAGAAGGTAGGTGCCGTCATGCTGGATGTAGTGGCCCGTCGCCAAAAAGTCCGCACCGATCTTGTCGGCAAATTTCATCATCTCGCCGAATTTCAGATTACGGTTACAAAGGGCACACGGGTTTGGTGTTTTCCCCTCTTTGTAGGTTTCAATAAAAGGGTCGACTACTTTCTCTTTAAAGGTCTCCTGCAGGTCCAGGATATGAAGCTTGATTCCGGCAAAGTCAGCTGCTTTTTGCGCACGCGCCTGATGGATCTCATGGTACCCCGGTTTGGAGTGGAGTTTCATATAAACCCCTTCTACCTCGTACCCTTCTTCTTGTAATAACATCGTTGAGACAGTCGAATCCACCCCGCCGCTCATACCGATTAATACTTTTTTTGCCATTGCCTCTTCTCTGTACGCCATAAATATGGCTTTTAGTTGCATAATAATAGCAAAAAGAGACTAAGGGAGATGCAATCCTTACCAGTTAACTTGGAAACGAAAGATTTGTTTTGTTTATACAATACTTCCAGGAACACTACCTTGGTCACTTCCAGAAAGAAGAGCATTAGAAATTACAGATTTAGTGTAGGTTTTGTCAAATCAATAACCAATAGCTCAGAAGAGCTAACGGCTCACTACAGCGAACAACTAGAACGTACATCGTATTTGTGCGCAGAGAATCAGATTTTGGTGCAAAATACGCTGAAGCTGAAATTTCTAAAGGCAGATTTTAAAGTGGTGGGCACCATTTATGTAGTCGTATTTCAGTGTATAGCCATGTTTTTCTATGATCTCATTGGCAATATAAAGCCCTAACCCCATCCCTTCGATACTGTGAAAAGTACGATCGCGTTTAAAGGCTTTAAGATAGGTGTTGAAATCTTCTGTAAGCGGTTGGCCTTTGTTGATGACCTTAATACAGTTATCTTCGTACTTCAAGGTGATCGGCAGGGTCTCGGCATACTTAATACCATTGTCGATCAGATTTTTAAGCGCATAGGCAAAAAGGTTGAAGTCGACGACCACTTTTTCATGGCGCAGGTAGTTTTTACACTGATCTTCACTGATACCCAGCATATCGTACGCCTGCTCTACAATATCGATAAGTGCATATCTTTTACGCTCGAGGTCCAGGCTTTGGGCCGTTAACGATTCGACCTGGGCAAGATCATTGAGATGCGACTGCATCTGCTCGAACAGTTCGTTAAGCTCCGCTTTGTCTTTCGACTTCACATCCAAAAGGGCCGTCATCAGCTTTCCTTTGGTGATCGGTGTCTTAAGCTCATGCATGACATTGCGCATAAAAAGCGAACGGCTCTGTTCCAACGCATTGACTTTCTGAACAGAGTTGTGAAAAGCGTTGGCAACCTGTGCCACCTCATCATCCCCCTCGACCCGGGTATCGATCTCTTTGTCACCCAATGAGAACCTTGTGATCTGTTGGTGCAGACGTTTAAGCGGTTTGACCCCCATCTCAATGTAGCGGTACAAGACAACAAGCAGCAGAAGCAGCAGTAATGCTGTTGCCAGGATATAGAGAGTAAACGGAGTCATCGGTTCGTCAGAACGGTAGTAGTACATGTCATGCATCTTATATGCATAATAGTAATGGTCTTTGTACGCAAAGATCTCTATCTTGCCCGATTGAAGCGTCCGTCTGAGCAAAGGGTCTTCGATCAGTGGCGTACCGAACTCCCGTACGTTTTTGATGTCTATTCCGGAGACCGGGGTGAGTTTATGCGCGTGCAGATATGTACTGAAATCCTCAGGTGTGGGATGTTCCATAAAAAGGATCTCATAGAGCATCACCGCACGGTGGACCTCATTATTTTTGTCATGATAGATAGCTACATTGATCGCCAATACTGTCGCTGTAACGAGCAAGACAGCAGCGATCAGACCTACGGTACGGGTTGCCGAAATGATCGAGTAATTTTTAATTGTCAACAAAACGGTACCCCACGCCTCGTACGGTCTGAATGTATTGTTCCAACGCTTCCGAACCGATCTTTTTGCGCAGCCGGCCTACCAGGATGTTAATACTTTCGATACCGCTTTCAAAACGGTGCGTCTCCATAGAATTTGCGATATCTACCCGTGAAATGGTCCGGTTGGGATTCTTGATCATCAGACGCAAAATCTCAAACTCTGCGAGCGTCAGGTCGAGCAATTTCCCCTCTTTAGAGATCTGCATTGCATTGTCATCGACATGAAAACATCCCGCTTCTTCGACAACAGAGACGCTGTTTGAACGCTTCATCACTGTTTTAATCCGCGCCAGCAGTTCTCGAGGGTCATACGGCTTGGGGAGATAATCGTCCGCACCGTTTTCAAGCCCCTGCAGCTTGTCGTCAAGGTCGCTGCGCGCTGAGGAGATAATGATATAGACGTCCGACATCTTACGGATCTTTTTACACAGTTCCAAACCGTCCATTTCGGGCAGCGAGAGGTCTAAAATAATAAGATCATAGTTTTTTATCGCAAGTGATGACAAGGCTTGTGATGGGCGAAGAAGATGGGTGACCGACAGACCCTCTTTGTGGAGGTACTTGACCAAAAGATCGGCCATCTGCTGGTCATCTTCGATCAATAGAAGCTCTAAAGTCTGCATGAATCTCCTTATTTTTTTTTCATATCGTAGCCGTAGAACCAAAACGGTTCATATACCGCTAAGAATCTTTTCCGGTATTAATGTCGCGCTCTTCAAAAAACTGGGAAAGTGATTTGAAATATTTTGTATTGGCAAGCCCCTCTTTTTTAAGTCCTGTCAGCTGGACTTTAAGCGATTTTTCGATCTCTTCGACAATAAAATCAAGATCGTCACTGATGGTGATGAGCTTCACATCCTGCATGTCGATCATTCCGTGGGAGATCAGGCACTCTTCAATAAAGTCGATGAGCGGGTTATAAAAGTCCTCACCGACCAGAAAGATACGGACTCCTTCCACTTTACGGGTCTGCACAAGGGTCAATGCTTCAAAAAGTTCATCAAGGGTACCAAAACCGCCCGGAAAAATGACGTAAGCCTGAGAGTACTTGACCAACATCACCTTCCGCGAAAAGAAGTAATCAAAATTCTCTTCTTTGGTGGTGTAAGGGTTTTGGACCTGCTCAAAAGGGAGGTCGATGTTGAGACCTATTGACTCAACACCCCCATGTTCAAACGCACCGCGATTTGCCGCTTCCATAATACCCGGGCCACCGCCCGTCAGGACATTGTATTTTTTGTCCGCGAGCTTCTTACCGAGTTCCATTGCCATCTGATAATACGTGCTATCTTCTTTTAACCTTGCACTGCCAAAGACAGTGACAGAAGGGCCCAACTCCCCAAGTTCATCAAACCCTTTTACAAAATCTGCCAGAATTTTGAACATACTCCAGGCATCTGCCGACTTAATGTCACGGACATAACGTTTGACAACCTCTTTAGAGACATGTTTATGGTTAGACATTTACAATCCTTTCAAGACTTTGACAATAAGCTCGCCCTTAACAGAAAAGACCTTTGCTTTTGCGACTATTTTACCCTTTTTATGCACCTGAATCTCATCATAAAGTGTTAGTGAAAGCAGCGTACCATATTCGAGTGAGAGAAACGTCTGGTCATCCATAACAGTACCCGCTACGACAAGGTCATATGCGGCTGAAATCCTGGTGCCCGCAACGCTTTTGTTCACTTTAACCAAAAACTTCTGTGAACTCGTCTCAACGACCTCTGCCATCAACGCCATCGAAGTGTCAAGTAAAAGATGGACCTTGTTGTTACGGAGTGCCGCGATCTTGTAGTGCTTGTCTACCTCCAGCGTTTCTGTCAACAGTTGTCCAATACTGGCCTCAATCTTTGTGCCATTTATAGCTGCGGGGATTGCTTCTTGTTTTTGCACCACAGCCTCTGTCTGAACAACCGGAGCACTCTGAACTGTAAATGAGAACTGCAATGTGCTTTGCCTGTTCGCATGCGTAATGACGACACTGTGGTCTGCTATCTTTCGACCGTTTGTATCCTTTCGCAGATAATGGTCTAACTCTTTTTCAACGATATACTCGATCTCTCTGCAAAGCGCTTTCATCAAACGTTTTTCCAAAGAAGTAAGCGGTCGATCCGCCGCTACACTGTTCACTTTGGAACCAAACCGTACCCCAAGAATGGAAAGTGCAAGGGTATTGTCTATAGAAAGCCTCTCCAGATAAGGATAGTCAGGTTTATACTCAAAACGATCATGAACTTCTCCCCCGCTTTGAATCGCTCTTGCTTTGTCTATCGTAAATCCAAGCCCATCAAGATAGCTGCCGATTGCTTTAGCGACCTTGGCCATTCCCATTTCAAACAAGATATCCGTATTTTCTTTTTTATCAGACGTGTTAAACAGATCCAAAAGTGCATCGATCTCATTTTGTGAAAGCAACTCTTTTGTGCTTGTCATAATGTCTAAAACTGCTCGCGAAGGCGTTTAAACAGCCCTGAGAGGCCGCTTTCTTTTGGCTTAACATAGACCTGACGTTCAAGTTTTTTCACCAGTTCTTTAGCAATAGCACGTGTGTCACGGCTCGGAAGAGAGGACGGAAACTCTTTGGTAAACAGCGCCCGTTTTTTAACAGAATCCGAAACCTTGCTATCGGCATTGATCTTGCCTAAATACCTGAGATCGAGGTCAGCTCGGATGTTTGCGACCGCAACTTTGTGGATGCGTTCGAAAATCGAGACCGCTTCTTGTTCATTGGCAACCTGGTTCAGTACCATGTGCATGTCGTTGCGTTCCCTGGCAACCACTTTCACCGTTGCATAGGCATCAGTTATAGCGGCAGGATCCGGTACGGTAACAACAATGACATCGTCAGCCGCCTGTAAAAAAAGCTGCGTATTTTTATTGATACCTGCGCCGGTGTCAATAATAAGAACATCAAGATCGTTCAAGACCTCAGCCTCTTTCATGAACTGCTCAAAGATCACGCTGTCAGAATAGTGCAAGATCTCCTCACCACTGTCACCCGGGATCAAGATGAGATTCTCCGTCACCTTAATGAGGATATCTTCGAGTTTTGCTTCACCTTTGAGCAGATGAAGGATGTTTTTCCTAACGGAAACATTGAACATTACATCCAAGTTGGCCAAACCGATGTCCGCATCGAAAATGCCGACTTTTACACCCGCCGATGCCAGAATAAATGCAAGGTTTGAGCTGATGGTACTTTTTCCGACACCACCTTTACCGCTGGTTACAGCGATAAAACGGGTCTTTTTAGCACGGTTGTTATGATGCATTAATATGTTCCAAGATGTCGCAGAGGAATGAGAACACTCTCACGTTCTGCCCAGTGCGGATGAGGAAGCGTGAGCTTTGGTGTCTTCATCTTGACCCTGTCAAAAAAGATAAGATCGAGATCAAGAGTACGCGGTGCGTTGGCAAAGCTGCGTATGCGGCCAAAACGCTTTTCCGTTCTGAGTAAAAAATCCAAGAGCTCTCGGGGACGCATCGACGTGCTGATCTCGATAACCGAGTTTAAAAAATCGTCCTGCTCGGTAAAGCCGAAAGGGGGATTTTGTAAAATCGGTGCTGTGTGCAAGACAACAATATTCTGTTGACGCTGTAGATAGTACAAAAGATGCTGGAAACGGCGGGTCACATCACCGACATTGCCGCCGATACCGATAATGGCCCGGTGGCGAAAACAGGTAGCCGTTTTGTACGATGCAGGAAAACCCGGCACTCTAAAAAGAGTCAGTGTCGGCGAAAGTCTTCGTACCATCCCCACGGCAGTTACGCTTGTGGTTGCTGAGCTGCTGCTTGCTGTGCTTGTTGTGCTTGCTGCATTGCCTGGATCTCTTGCATGATCTGGCTCATACCCAACATTGCCAAGTGGTAACCAAATGGTCCGAAACCAACGACAGACGATGCACAAACCGGTGCGATCATGTTCTCTTTTCTAAACTCTTCACGACGGTGGATGTTCGAAATGTGGACTTCGATCGTCGGCAATGCTACCGCAGAGATCGCATCACGAATCGCGATCGACGTGTGTGTATAGGCAGCCGCGTTGATAATTATTCCATGTGCCTCACCGTAACACTCCTGGATCTTGTCGACGATCTCGCCCTCAAGGTTTGACTGGAAAAATTCGATCTCCATGTTGTTTTTATCTGCAAAGTCTTTCATCTGGGCATGGATCTGCTCCAACTTCATCGGTCCGTAAATATTTTGTTCGCGGACACCTAACATATTGAGATTTGGACCTTGAATTACGACAACTTTCATTGATAACCTTTATTGTGTTTAATAATTTTCTGCGTGCATTATAGGTAAAGATATATTTTAATCCCTTGAAAGAGCATGATAATTTAATCCCCCTACAACTTCTAACCGATATAATCACTTTATAAATAACATCAAAGAAAAATTATGAAGATCATTACCCCCGAAACCATCCTCTCTCCGACCGAACAGCTTAGCGGTATGAGCATCGCTTTTGACACTCACATCCGGGCGATCGGGCAACTGCATGAACTTTTGGAGCAGTTCCCCGAAGCAGAGTTCATCGAGACCCCCTTGCACTCGCTTGTCATGCCAGGTCTTGTCAATCCGCATGTACACCTTGAGTTTTCCGGCAACAAGGAGACCCTTAAGTACGGTTCGTTTCTGGAGTGGCTCTACTCTGTTATCGAACACCGCGAAGAGCTGATCGGCGGTTGCAATGAGCAGTGTATGGCAAAGGCCTGCGACGACATGCTGAACAATGGTATTACGACCTTTGGTGCCATCAGCTCTTACGCCATGGACCTCGAAGTCGCTGCCAATGCAAAACAGAAGGTTATCTTTTTCAACGAGGTCATCGGTTCCCAGGCCACCATGGCGGACACGCTTTATGAGGACTTCATGTCCCGCCTGGAAGCTTCCCAACAGGTCAAGAGAGAAGGCTTCATTCCCGCAATTGCCATTCATTCGCCCTATTCCGTGCACCCTGCTCTGATAAAACGTGCTCTTTCGCATGCCAAGCTGCACAACATCCTGACCTCGGCACACTACATGGAAAGCCCGGCCGAAAAAGAGTGGCTTGAGAGCAACAGCGGTGACTTTGCCCCATTTTTCAAAGACTTTTTGAAACAGGAGTACGCGGTCAACACCTCCAAAGAGTTTTTGGACCTTTTTAAAGCGAAGCCGACACTGATGACCCACGTCGTCCAGGCCAATGATGAAGAGCTTCAACAGCTTGCAAGCGATGGCCACACTGTCGTCCACTGCCCTATCTCCAACCGTCTTTTGGGCAACGGTGCCATCGATCTTGAAAAACTCGACAAAAACGGGGTACCGTGGATCATGGGGACCGACGGCTTGAGTTCCAACTACGCACTCGACTTACTCGAAGAGATGAAAATTGCGCTCTTTATGCACGCCGATGCCGACCTGCTGCCATTGGCCCAGGAGCTGCTGGAGAGCGCCACACGCAAAAGTGCCAACGCACTGGGACTCAACACCGGTGAGATCGCAGTCGGAAAAGAGGCGGACCTCCTTGTCATCGATCTTGAAAACACACCGAATCTGCAATTGCCCCTGCATTTACTACTGCATGGCTATAATATTGAACAAATCTACATCAACGGAAGATCCGTTAAAAAAGGACTCTAATGGAAGGTCTTAAAAAACTTTTTCTGCCCATTACCGCTACACTGGGATTTATCCAGACCTATTTTAAATCCCTGCTCTTTTTGCTGCTTCTGTTTGTCCTTTTTGCCCCGACAAACGAACAGGACCTGGTCCCCAACAATCTTCAGGAGATCAAATTAATCGGTCCTATTTTTGACACTACAGAGGTGGTCGAAGAGATCGACCGGGCACGAAAAAACAGTGCTATCAAAGGGGTTCTCTTTACCATCGACTCACCGGGAGGCACCGTCCCGCCTTCTATTGAGGTGATGTACGCGATCAAACGTCTTAAAGAGGTCAAACCGGTTGTTGTCTATGCGGCAGGTACACTGGCAAGCGGTTCCTACTATGCCTCGGTCTATGCCGATGAGATCATCGCAAATCCGGGTTCGATGGTCGGCTCTATCGGCGTCATTATGCATGGTGCCAATGTCGGCGGATTGATGGAAAAGATCGGTATCAAATCTCAGGTTGTCCAGGCGGGTAAGTACAAGCAGGTCGGCACCGCTGACAGAGAGTGGAACGAAGATGAGAAAGCGGAGCTCAACAAGGTCATTCAGGGCACCTACCGGATGTTCGTGCATGATGTCGCTACGGCTAGAGGTCTGGATGAGCGTGACGCACACCGTTACGCCGATGCCCACATCTTTACCGCCGCGCAGGCAAAAGAGGTCGGTCTTGTCGACAGCCTAGGCGTTACCTATGATGCCAAAAAACGCGTTGAAGCGCTCAGTGATGTTCAAACACCACGTTGGAACAAAGAAGATAAATTCGACAAGCTGATGAAAAGGCTATCTGCCGAAACGGCAACAATGATCCACCTCTATTTTCCGGAGCTCTCACTGCGTTAATACAACGGCTTCGCTCAGTAGCCAATACCAATGGGAGGGTCCCCTCCTGCCGCTGTTGACATCTTCTTTCACCACTGTTAAATTTATCCAGGAAATCAACGGCTGTCTGTATTTAAAAGAGTGTTAAAAGGATATCATAGAAGTGTGGGAATGTTTTACATACCTCGAAGAGGAAGCGCCTTCCATGAGGTCTGATGCTGTTTATGACACAAGAGCCGCATCGCGCCCCTTGTCCAATGGATTACTATCCTTTACTGAGTTGTTTGTTCAGTGAGTTCAGGTCCCCCAGAACATTGACGTTTTTTATCTTTCCATTTTGCATATGGAAAAAAGCAGCTCCCGAGTAGCTGATCCGGTTTCCCGTCGCTTCATACCCCAGAAGCTGTCCTTCATGTTTTCCGGAATAGGTCACATAAACGGCGGCCATGTTATTTTCATAGACTTCCATTTCAATCGCATGGTAGAGGTTGGGAAATGCAGTACAGATCATCTCTGCATACTCTTTGAACCCTTCAATGCCATTGGCAACGATGTCCAGAGAACCGCGAAAACGAATGTCTTCATCAAAAAGCTTATCCGCTTTGTTAAAATCCTTACTGTTCCACATCTCATAATAAGCGTGAACGAGTTGTCTGTTGTCCATAATACCTCTCTAGTCGCTGTAATGATGTTTATGAGGGAATTTTTCAACCGGCATATAGTTGTCGTCATCTTCCCAATCATCATAATCATCGTACGCATCATAATCTACCGTAAAGATCTTTTCGTAACCCCGTTTGATGAGTTCGTCGTCAAGCCCTTCAGTACTTAAGTTTTTACTTTTACATAGTTCTACGATTTCAGCAATATCTGCCGAATCAACGCCGCCCAGTTCCATTTCCAATCTTACATTAGAAATATCCATTGGATCCTCGATAAAATAACTAGTAACATACTGCACTAGAGAAACCGTTTGATAACTGCTATCAAACACAGCCAAAAAATGTATACCGGCTCAAGGGCATTTTTTTACAAAAAGCCAATTAGGTTTGAGTAAGAAATTATACATCTTTTTTTCATATATTTCACTACAAAAATTTCCTCATCCTGCATCGTTTTACCTGGCATAGTTTTCTAATACAAAAGATAAAAGAGTTCGGTATTATTCTCTGATTTTTAGAGTATAATTTTTTCACACGTAACATAGTCGATAAATGCTTCGGTCACTTTCGACCGTTGTTAAGCCATTGACACTATAGACTTACATTGGAGTAATCAAATGAAAACAAAATTTCTTACAACCCTTATGGCAACACTGCTTTTTTCAGTATCGCTTTGTGCTGATGACATTGACCCCGCCAGCAAATGTGAAGAGAGTTATAACAGTTGTGTCGCAAAATGCGATACGGCTGAGGATGGTTCGGAGACTTGCTACAGCGACTGTGATGCCGCCTATGAAAAGTGCCTGACGCTGGCGCAGGAGAGCAACTAGTTCAAATATGCCCTATTGTGTTTTGATGACCGGTTTTTGAAGCAAAAGGTTGTTGGGGTATAACACGACATTATTTTCATCATCTATCAATTCGACCTGAAACAAAGAGATCTCTCTGATAGTCCCTTCTATGCTGTTGTCCCCATCGACAACTTTTATTTTGTCGCCTACTCTGGCAGGGAATGTAAAAAAGATAATAATACTTGCTGTAATGTTGCTGAGTATCGACCATTGTGCGAACAGTGCGACCCCGATAATGGCAAAAACAGATGAGGCGAAGACAGAAACACCTTTGATGTCAACACTCCAGATAAATGCCAATACGATCAACGTGGTGACGACAAAAAGTACTTCAAAGACCTTTTCAATATAAAAAACCCTTTTCTCCGCAACTCCTTTACGTTGTGCAACCTTTTTCAGTATGCTTTTAAAGATCTGAAAACTGATATAGGCAAGCAAGGCAACGCCCATACTCCATAAAATATTTGAACTCATTGATATGCTACTCCATGGAAAAATGATTATAAACTTTGGTCTGTTTATTGTTTGGCAGTATAGCAAAAGCGTTTACTTAATATTGCTTACAATATAATGAATATAAACAGAGAAGAGTAGAGAACGATTTCTATTCGGTCTAATCTTTTTTGACAAGTAAAATGTAATGAGATATCAGTCAAAGATAAATCTGTTTATTGATCGTAAAATCACTTCCTGTACAAGGAAAAGAGTATGAAACTGTACCTATGGATACTACTCATTGCAAGCACGCTCTGGTCCGCTTCGATAGATCAGAACCTATATGAGGGCAGCGACAAAGAAGCGTATTACCAAAAGATCGAGTCTCAGATCAACGCCGTGCAAGAGAGCGGTAAAAGTGACAAAGAGATCATTCAAGAAGAGCGTCTTCTCTTAGAGAGCGTTCGAAAAGCAGCTTCGCAAGTCCCCCAGATCGAACGCTTTGACCTCAGTGCACTTTCAGCCGGCGGAGGAGACCCGGAGCTGTACAATAACGCTGTTACAGCAGCTGCATCGATACGCATCAAAATTGAAAAGAACGCACACATTCTCCAAGAGCTGCAATCCAAGCTCGTCTTCTTAAAACAGAAAATAGATCATACCACGGCTGAAGAGAAGCCCTTTCTCTTGACATCACAGCTGCACTTTGCCTACTACAAGCTTCAACAGAAGTTCATCGAAACCAAGATCGAACTGCTTCGTGCCCACGCACAGGAGATAAAAAAGGCACTTTTAGATGACCTTCCTCTCATGCAATGTGCAGCAATGCAGACACTTGACGAAAAATTGGCCGCCAACGCTGAAGTACTTGCTAAGTTACTTGACAAAAAAGTTGCTATCGGGATCAATCTTGAGAAAGCCCTCATCGAAGAGAGTATAAAGGTGGAGCAGCTTCAACGCAGTGCTGCTGAGGCAGATACCCAGTACCAAAAAGCGCTGTTGAACGACATTGCACTGAACACGCAAAAAGCGCTCTGTATGCTCAAGGAAAAACGAAACACTGATTTTTTTGAACTCCTTGATAAAAGTCAACTCTCAATAACTGCCCTTTCACCTGATAGAAAAGCGCTCTATACACAACAACTCAACGTACTCAAAGAACTTGCCAAAGAGGTATTAGGTTCGACAACACTCTTTTTTGACGCAACACGTTACGAAACCAAGGCCTATATCAGTGCCATTAAAGAGCAGCTCACCTCTACACTTTTTGTTGTCAATGAACAATCAATCAGTATCTTAAGTCTTTTCAAGGCACTTACCATCATTATTATTGGTCTTATGGTCGGTACCTTCTATAAAAAATGGATTGCAAGAGTGACCCGCAGGTGGCAGGATATGAGTCAGATGTCGGTCCGTCTGGTCACCAACATCGGGTATTACCTTGTCATCATCATCACTTTTTTTATTGCCGTCAGCAGCATCGGCATCGATATGACCTCCATCTCTCTGATCGCAGGAGCCTTGTCTATCGGTATCGGTTTTGGGCTTCAGACTGTTGTCTCCAACCTCATCGCCGGGGTCATTCTGATGTTTGAGAGGACCATACGCATCGGTGATACGATCGAGATCAGCGAAACACTACGGGGGAAGGTCACCGACATGCGGATCCGTTCGACGACGATCAAGACCTGGGACAATGTCGATATTGTGGTCCCTAACTCCTCTTTTATACAAAACAATGTCATTAACTGGACACTCGAAGACATTTCAAGACGATTGCATATTCCCTTCAGTGTTGCCTATGGCACGAAAGTCGAAGATGTTAAACATGCGGTACTTACAGAGCTTGCATTAAGTAAGTTAAAATATATTCGGGATGAAACACATAAAGAACCGGATATCTGGATGATCACGATGAACAACAGCAGTGTCGATTTTGAACTGCTTGTTTGGGTAGAATGGGGTAATAGCGTCGGACCGAATACCCTGCGCTCAGATTTCATGATCCTGATCTATAACGCCCTGTACAAACACGGTATTCAGATTCCCTTCCCGCAGCTGGATCTCTACGTAAAACAGATGCCCGACAACACACTCAACAAAGGATAAACAATGGCAAAAGTCACATCATACGGAGCCGCCCAGACCGTCACAGGTTCCTGTCACCTGGTCAAGATAAATTCTCTCTCTATTCTGATCGATTGCGGTATGTTTCAAGGCGATAATATGGACGAACGCAATTACGAGCCCTTTGCCTTTGATCCTGCCTCTGTCGATTATCTGATACTCACTCATGCGCATCTCGACCATATCGGAAGAGTTGCAAAGCTGGTCAAAGAGGGGTTTCACGGTGAGATCATTGCCACGCAGCCAACCCATGACATTGCAAGGATCATGCTTCTCGACAGTGCAAAGATCCTCAAAGAGGAGTTCAAGACCTTACAAAGAAAAGCGCGACGCAGGGGAGAAGAAGAGAGTATTTTGGAACCGCTCTACACCGAGGAACATGTGCAGCAGGTGTTTGAGCAAAAATGGCACACGCTTGAATACTACGAGCACCATAAACTGCCCCAGCACATCCGTGTCTCGCTCGGAAATGCCGGGCATATCATGGGGAGTGCCTTTGTCATACTCGATTATCACGAAGAGCGCACCCCGAAGCGTATTGTCTTCTCAGGCGATCTCGGCAGTCCGCACAGACTGATCATCGAGAGTGCCGATGCCCTGGACAAAAGCGATGTACTTTTTGTCGAATCGACCTACGGTGACCGTGACCATAAACCCCTTCAGGAGAGTATTGCAGAGTTTAAACAGGCGGTCACAGAGACTCTTGAACACAACGGTAATGTGCTCATCCCATCCTTTGCTCTCGAACGTACACAAGAGATCCTCTGGTTGTTACGCGAGATGTACGACGATGGCGAATTACCGCAATGTCATGTTTTTCTGGACAGCCCTTTGGCCATCAAGGCCACGCGACTCTACAACAAGTACCCGATTAACCTTAGTGACGAGGTCGAGTTTCAAGCGGCGATCGGCAGTGACCCATTTTCCTTCGATGCACTTGACCTGAGCCTAACAAGAGAAGAGTCTCAAGCTATCAACAATGTTCACAAACGCGCCATTATCATTGCCGGCAGCGGCATGTGTACCGGAGGCCGTATTATGCACCATCTAAAACATCGTCTTTGGAATCCAAAAAATGCTGTTATATTCGTGGGGTACCAGGTTGAAGGAACACTGGGGCGCCGTATCGTCGATGGCGAACGGTTTGTCCAGATCTATGGCGAAGATATCATCACCAAAGCGCAGGTCTATACTATTAACGGCTTTTCTGCTCATGCAGATCAGAGCGACCTCATTGACTGGATCCGTCCTGTCAAAGGGCTTAAGACCTTATGCCTGATCCATGGGGAGATAGAGAAGATGGATACATTTGCCAAAACGATCAAAAAAACGTTGAATCTTGATACCCATATCATGGAATACGGCGTTTCTATCACACTTTAATAGAGGTTCTGTCTATGCGAAAAAACCGAAAAAGCCCTCATGACCATGATCGAAAGAACAGTATTCCGGCCCCGCCAAAAGCACTCTTTCGTCAGGAGAAACTACCGACCGAACATCCCAAACCTGCTTTGGAAGATCCCAATGCGCCGATGCGGATGCGAGCACTCCTCAAAAGCCCTAGTTACAGACGTGCCGATGAGGACCACGATTTTTTAAGAGACGATGCCGCCCGTGGTCTTCGCCTTCAGGCTGATTACCTGAAAACAGAGTTGCTGCTGCAAAAGTATGGTATCCGATATACCATTGCCGTATTTGGCGGGACCCGTATTGTCGAAGAAGCAGAAGCGCACCGCAACCTCTCCAAAGCAGAAAGAGCTTTGAAAAATGACCCGCAAAACGCCGCCTTGCTACACAAATGCAATGCCGCCAAACGTATTTTACAAAAAAGCCACTTTTATGAGATAGGGAGGAGGTTTGGACAGATCGTCGGTCTCTCCGGTTCGGGTCCGGATGATTGTCGTGTCACACTGATGACCGGCGGCGGCCCGGGTGTCATGGAAGCCGCTAACAGAGGGGCTTTCGATGTCAATGCCAAATCGATCGGTCTTAATATCAAACTGCTGCAAGCACAGTTTCCAAACCCCTACATTACGCCCGAGCTCTGTTTCCAATTTCACTATTTTAGTATGCGTAAACTGCATTTTTTCAGGAGAGCGAAAGCCCTGGTCGCTTTTCCGGGCGGTTTTGGAACTATGGATGAACTGATAGAGGCCTTGACCCTGGTACAGACCCGAAAGATCGACCCGATACCGATCGTGCTTATCGGACAGGCATTTTGGGATGAAGTCATTGATTTTGACTATCTTCTAGATGAGGGGGTCATTGACTATGAAGACACTAAACTGTTCTGGTTTGCAGAAAGTGCAGAAGAAGCATGGGAAGGAATTTTACAATGGCACCATGAAAACGGTTCACCTTTGCTCTAATGCCCTAAACGACCCCATGTCGATGTCAAAAGCGAGACAGGCCTCTCTATTTTGCCACAATACCGCGTAAGAGTCGCCCAAGAATATCGGCACCGGTAATGATACGGCGCTCTTCTCCCCAGATCAGGATAATATCTTTATCGATGACATCATCTTCATTGTGTTCGGCATCCACCTGGAGTCCGGGCAGGACATCGCCAAGTGTTGAATCAGGGTTGGAGACGATCATCGGTCTGTGGCAGTGGTCCATAGGGTTGAAGGTCTTCTCTTCAAACAGTGCGGCATTAATGAATCCGTCGGCATCCATGACCAATCGGGGTTTGTCACGGATATCGGTCAGGATGATCCACGATTTTTTCGATTTATGGACGCGTCGCAAAAACCGGTCTGATGCAGACGGGGTTATCGCAGGGAAAATAGGACGATTGCCTTCAAATTCCAAGATGATCACACTAAGTGGGTCGATGACTTCGCCCTCGTCTCCAACCTTAAGGTCATCGATCGCGAGAAAGTTCAAAGCACCTTTACCTTCTGTGTGCGTGATATCGGAATTACTTTCATGCATATGCATACGCAGCATCTCTTCAATCTCATTTTCTCTGAAAAGCTGGACGGCCTCTTTTCCAAGCCACAAATCAAGAAGTGTGGCCGAAGGTTTGGCCAAGGGCCACAAAAGCAACTGATACAGACGTAAAACGGGTCCCAGCGCCGACGCCATGCGCAGTGCATGGCGAGAGAAATAGGCTTGCGGAATGATCTCTCCAAAAAGTGTAATGATCACGGTCGAAAAAAGAAAGGCAACGGCTCCGACCATGACAGAGTTGGACAAGAGCGCCAACAAGACATTAACGCCAACATTACCCCACAGAATAGTCGTTAACAGGAAGTTAGAGTCTTCGCGCATTGCCAGTACACTTTCAGCTGCACTGTTACCGTGGGACATCTCGATCTGCAGGCGCATCTTGCTGATACTGAAAAAAGCAAGATTCAGCCCGGAAAACATCGCAGATTGTGAAACACAAAAAACGATACCCAACCAAGTGTATAGTTCTGTCATCTCATCTCCTGCGCGAATAGCACGTTAACGCAGATAAAGCGGGCGGGCGTGACATCCGCGACCGGCCCATTATTTAAAATCGTATATCTTTTGTGAAAAACCAATGAGTTATTCATCCCTTCATTACTGTAAATCGAAATGTGATTGTACTCTTTCTTGTTATAATCGTGTATTAACAATCGAGGTCAACATGGAACACTTGGAACAACTTATAGACACACTTCACCTTGAAGATCTCCGAAATGAGCTGCATCCTTCTTTTTTTGACGAAAATGAACAATACGACATGCTCATTATGCGTGTCCCCATCATCAAGGAAAAACTCGATGCCTCCTCGATGGGCTTTGTTCTGACAGCTGACAGCAGTTATTTTTATAACAAACAAGCACTGCGGTTTGAGGCACTCAAAGATCGGTTTAACGGCCCCTATAAGATCATCGATACGGCAATGGACAAGGTCCTCAAGTTCTCTCTCGAGTATCAGGAGAAGATCGCCGATATGGAGGAGCATCTGTATGCCGGCAAAAGCAGCGGCGATTTCATGGGCGATTGGCTGGAACTTAAACGGGACATGCTCCGCATGGAACGTATTTTATTGCGGGCTTCCGTTACGATGAAAGAGGTGATCGACTTTTATGAAAAAGAGGAGAGCTTTCCCATAAATGCCTATGTAGACTTGTACGAGCACATGGACCGTACCATGCGAGCAGCCACCTTGCAGCTCTCCAAACTCGACTATCTTTATAGCTTCTACAATGTCCGTACCAACGAGAAGATGAATAAAATGATCTATCTGCTTACTATTATTTCGGCGATCTTTCTGCCCTTGAACCTCCTTGTCGGCTTCTTTGGTATGAATACCAGCGGCCTCCCTTATGCAGAGGGAACAGGCGGGACACTCAAAGCGGTTACTTTGATGCTCTCGCTAATGATTCTGACATCAGTGCTTATTTACAAGTGGCGACACAAGGTCGAAAAAGAGACCTGATGCCAAGTGGTGCCGCTACCGCAACTCTATCTCTGAAGATATATCCAAAATGACCGGCCGCTCTAAGAGCTGGTAGATACGTGCTTTGATCGCTTGCAGTTCGTTCTCTTTCAAAGGGGAGGCACTGACTGTTTTAATGTATATGATCGGTACTTCTTTGCTCAAATCGACTGAAATTGTCCTAACCGCTATCGTTCTGCTCTCCAATTCCAGACGTTCCACGTTCTTGAGTTCACGCAACATCTTATTCTGCTCGATCACATTGTAAAAAGAGAAAAAGAGAGGAATCGTAATGACTACTAAAAACAAAGTGGTCCAGACAATACCTTTCGTCGCCCGTCTGACCGGGGCAAAACCCATGATCAAGAACGTCAGTGCCGCTGAAAGTGTAATGCCTGCAAGGTTGGTCATAAAGAGTAAGAAAGAGCCGTAAACGACTTCCCAATTCCACCAGCCGATGCCGATACCGGTCACACTCAGCGGTGGCACGAGTGCCACGGCAATAGCCACGCCCGCAAGACTTTTAGCGACTTCAGACTTGGCATGGGCATAAGCACCCGCTACCCCGGAAATTATTGCCACCATAAGGTCGAGGACATTAGGGTTCAAACGGCTTTTCATCTCGTCCGTCAACAGGTTCAGAGGCATCATGTAGGTAAAAAGGCAGGCGAACATCAGGGCTGTCACAATACCGACGATAAGCGTTGTCGAGCTCTCTTTCAACAGTTCTTTTTCACCCCTTACCACGCCCATGGCAAAGGAGACGATAGGCGACATTAACGGTGCCAGTATCATTGCACCGATGATCACAGGTGCTGAGTTTTGGAACAGACCTGTTGTCGCCAGCAAGGTACTCAGTATGATGAGCGTAATAAAAATCGACGAGAGTCTTGAACTTTCCCGCAAGGCCACAAACAGCTCTTTAAAATCCTCTTCACTGGCAACAGAAAAAAAAGGGATTGACTCATTCGCCAACATGGCGACTTTCTCCGCATGAGGAAGATCTTTTACACGGACCGTCTCTTTCTCTTCATTGGTTTTTTTCAGTGTCATATGCTTGACATTACGTCCAAGGTGGACATGCACAGCATCGGGGACAACCTCCAGATGAAGTGCATCCGCACTCAACGAGGTATCTTCACACGTATAGAAGATAGGCCTTGGACTGGTTATCTCCAGTTTTGACGAAGAGATCCAACCAATACTTTTCGGCAGTTTTTTACTAAATACCTTGTCGACAAAATCACTCAAAAAGAGGTAATACACATAAGAGACAATGCTTGAAGGGGCCAGGATAAGTGCATGTAGACGACCATCGCAAAATGAGTACTCCTCTTTTAAAAGATTCTGACTGAGACCGCTTACATAGTGTTCGAATATCAAGATACCGGTTGCAGCCGTTTCCGTGACATTGCCTTTTGAGGTCGTAAACGTATAACTCTGAAAAGAGAGGTTGAGAAGATCGGAAAACGAGTTCTTGATTTTTTGAAAAAAATTATCACATTTTTTACAGCCGCGGTTCATACCATGTATATCTCCGATGACGATATTGCCCAGAACCAAACTGCCGTTACAGGTCAAAAGGTCAACAAGGATGGACTCTTCACCGTCCAATGTATCATCAATGGCTTCAAAAAGGTCATTCGCAATCCCAAAACTCTGACGTACATAAGGGCATTGTTCATTGGGCAGGATCCCAACATGCATCGATGCGGATGTCTCTCTTGAAAAAAGTTCCCGGATGTTCTGATCTGAAAGGTATAACAGGTAAAGCGTTTCCTCATGCGGTACGGTGTAGTCGCTAAAACGAACGATCTCGACATACTGCGCATACTTCGTCAGCACATACTCTTCTATGCGCTCAAAGAGTCTCTCTTCGTCTGGTATACCGGCCAGTAAAACGATACGTTCATACATGGGAACTCTTTTTTCTATATCATACACTATTTATTCCTTCGCTCTTGAGCTTTACGGTACCAGTACTCTCCCCATTTTCTGACTTCGATAAGAGAAAAAACAGATAGCGCCATTGTCACAATATAGGCTGTTGCTTCAGGGTCCGGCAGCTGAGCGTGGAACCATTCGCCTGCAAAGAAAAGGACACTGCCTTGCAAAAGCGTACCGATCAGAATCCCAAGCCACAAATAGGGACTGATGGTCAAACTGGTGCCTAAATTCCGTAAAAAAGGTTCATTTTCTTTCAATGACTGCAGACCGTTGACCCAAATCGCAACGATCATCGCTGTAAAAACAGTCGAAACAGCAATATCATGCCCACTTCGCGAATAGGTATCGATATAGAGCCAGAGCCCCAAAATACCGATTACGCCAGAGGCGTAAAGCGTGCGGGCTATCTGGATCTTGTCAAAGAAGAGGGTGTCCGGTTTCTTGGGTCTGTGTTTCATCACATCCCCCTCTTCTTTAATAAACGGAAAAGTCTTATCCAGGGCACTGTCGGCGACGATGTTGATCCACAATATCTGCAACGGATACAGCGGCAGCGGATACCCCATCAGAATGGCACCCGATATCAATATGATCTCATCAATACTTGTTGAGACCAGAAAATAGATAGACTTTCGGATATTGTTACTGATAATGCGCCCCTGGCGAATGGCTTCTATGATGACGGAAAGATCATTGTTCAGCAATATCATCTTTGCCGTCGCTCTCGCAGCTTCCGCACCGCTGCCCATCGCAATGCCAAGGTCGGCCGCCTTAAGTGCCGGGACATCATTGGCACCATCCCCTGTTACAGCCACGATCTCACCGTTTTCCTGCAGTAATTTGACAATACGGTATTTGTGCTCGGGGAGCATACGTGCCCAAACCGTAGTGTTTGAAAGCTTCTCCTTAAGAGCCTCATCGTCCATCTCAGTCAGTTCTTCACCACTTACAATAGCATTGCCCTGTGTGTAGATACCGACCTCTTCAGCAATAGCCGCGGCAGTAAGCGCGTTGTCGCCCGTGATCATCATGATCCGTATACCGGAATGTTTAGCGGTCTCTACCGCTTCTTTGACATCCGCCTTCGGCGGGTCAAGAAAACCGACCAGTCCTACGATGTCGATCTCCCATGTTTCTATGTCATCGCTCTCATAATCCCCCACACCCATCGCCAGGACCCTTAGCCCCTTACGGGCAAAGTCATCGTGGACAACTTCGAGCGTTTCAAAATCATCGCGGTTACGGGCAAACTCTTTCAGTGATTCGTACGCCCCTTTCACCACGATCTTGTGTTCATCATGGATGATGTTTGCGCTCGCCATCAGACGGTATTTGGTGTCGAAGGGGTAAAAACTTGTACGTCGGAAACGGCCCCTGATCTCGTCGAAATGGCCTCCGAGCCATTGTGCCAGAGCAATATCGATAGGATCACCTTTACCTGCCTTCGATTCGTTGGCCAGAGCGGCAACGATCCTGGTAAAGGTTTCGTTGATAGCGAAATCTTCTTTGACAATAAGCTCGCCCCGGGTAATCGTCCCGGTCTTGTCCGTTGCAATGACCGTCGCACTCCCCAAGGTCTCAACCGTCGGGAGATATCGCACCAGGACATTTTTTCGGCTTAACGCCATGGCACCCACTGTCAGGACAAGTGTCACCACAATAGGCAGTCCTTCAGGAATCGCCGACACGATCTCCGCGATAAGAAGCATGGTGATATCGAGCAGGTCACGTCCCTGAAAAAATGCGATCACCCCGACAACAGCAATGATGGAGAGCGTCAGGACAAGATGCTTTTTAGTGTAGATGCCCAGAGCTTTACTCAATGGACTTTCAGGTGACTCCTCCTGTGCTTTTGCCGCAATAGAGGCAAGATAGCTGTTTTGTGCCGTATAGACGGCCAGCGCTCTTGCACTCCCTTTGACGACAACTGTACCGGAGAGTGCCATATTGTCCAGTTCGTACGGCAAGGTCTTTTTGGAGAGCACGATAGAGGCCTCTTTCGTAACCGGTATCGATTCGCCTGTCAGGGCCGATTCATCGATGTTCAAACCCTCGACTCGAATAAGCCGAAGATCGGCAGGAACGATGTCCCCCTCCTGCAAAATGATGATATCTCCAGGAACAATCTGGGAGGCGGCAACCGTCCTCTCCTTTTTGTCACGTATGACCACGATCTTGCTTTCGGTCATTTTTTTCAATGCTTCGATAGAGGTCAAGGCCTTAAGTTCCTGCCAGAAACCAAGCGCCGTGTTGATACAGACAATTAAAACGATCAGCAGCGCGTCACTGAAACTGCCCACCGAAAAGGCGATCAGTGCGGCCAGCAAGAGTATGATCACCAGCGGTGATTTGAACTGTCCTAACAACACGACGAACTTGCTTATATTCTGTTCAACAAGAATATTTTTGCCATAGACCTTTTGCCGTCTTATCGCTTCATCGTGTGTCAAACCGCTGCCATCCGTCTCAAGTCGTTTGAAGACGTCGTCAACGTGAAGAGAGTGAACATACTCAGGAATTTGCATCATCATCCTTTAGGACTGCATTCACGAAGGTGTGCACTGCCTATAAGAGGCATGGGTGACTCGGCTAGAGCTATTTTGCTGATTGTAATAGACAGCGTTACAGATACTGTTTCACATGGAGTAGTGTTAACAGCAGCAAGCAGACCTGTCATTAAAAGAAGGTATGCAGGAAGCTCCATTGTTCACCTTTATGTACAAGCTAATATTATAATAGCCAAAAGAATAAAAACTTGTACATACTGCCGCACAACAAAATCACTACGCCTTCAAAAAATCACTATAGATGTGCGAAGTTATACAGAAGGTTGTGCATTTAAAAGAAAGGTTTGGGGATAAAAATGGAGAAAAAGAGCAAGGAAGGGTTGACGTAACCTTCCTGCGAACAGATGTTTACGCCCCGATCTTGTCTTTAGGAGCGCGTTTACGTTTGGTCACACCGTCATTTGGTGTGACATTTCTTTCAATATAGTCCATGATCTTGCCGGCGATATCGATTCCGGTCGCTTTTTCAATACCTTCCAGACCTGGTGATGAGTTGACTTCCATGACCAAGGGACCTCTCCTCGACTCGATCATGTCAACGCCACAGACCCCTAGTCCCATTGCTTTGGCTGCTGCAATGGCTGTTGACTTCTCTTTTCTTGTAAGCTTATGCAAGGTGGCACTGCCGCCTTGGTGAAGATTGGAACGGAAATCACCTTCGGCACCCTGGCGTTTCATCGAACCGACTACTTCGCCATCGACGACGATAGCACGGATATCGGAACCGCCCGCTTCTTCGATGAACTCTTGTACAAGAAGATTGACATCCATGCCATAAAAAGCATCCAGTACAGATTTAGCGGCTTTTTGCGTCTCGACAAGGACTACACCAACGCCCTGTGTCCCTTCCAGGATTTTGAGAACAAGCGGTGTGCCGCCGCTTAATTTAATAATATCTTTGGCATCAGATTTATTGGAAGCAAAGACCGTCTTTGGCATATCAACACCGTACTGCGAAAGGATCTGCAGACTTCGTAATTTGTCACGTGAACGCGAAATCGCCAGAGAACCCGCTACACTGAACGCATGCATCCCCTCAAGGTGTCTTACCATTGCAGTCCCGTAAAACGTCCGGCTCGCTCCGATACGTGGAATAATGGCATCGGGAACATCCAGGACCTCTCCATTGTAATTGATCTTCAGTTCGCCCTTTTGGATCTCAATACTGAATTTTAAATAATCAAGGACACGTACATCCCATTTTTTTTCTTTAGCAGCTTCAACGAGCCTGCGTGTTGAATACAATGATGCTTTGCGAGATAAAATATATACTTTCATACCAGGGGGACCTTCTATTTTTGTGTTGATAAATGGGTTGAAGCGACATCGACGATAAAACGCTCTTCTAAAAACTTACGTCCGATGAGCATCGGATATTTCATACTTTTTCGATCTGTCAAAGAGATCTCTGTCTCAAACTCAAGACCGAACAGTTCTAATATCGTCTTGATAAAGATACGCTCTTGAATGGTGCCATTTGAACTTTTTACGGTTCTGATCTCATGGACAGGCATAATGATCTCAGCGTCATGGTAATCGGGATGGCTTTCGTCCAGAAGTCTAAAATGGACCTTTTTTTCATCTTCGCTGAGACGGATTTCATCGCAGTGGATCGAACATGAATATGCTCCGGTATCAATTTTTGCTTCAATATCAAAAAATTGTAACTCCGGTAGTGAAACATTCTCAATTCGACCTATGATTAGCTTTTTAATACCGACTCCCTGCTTATAGAACTTGTGGTACTATTCTACACTATATATTCTAAATTACTCTGCAAATAAGCGCTATTCGAGGTACCTACTCTATGAATGAAAAGATCATCCAGATCGGCGGTGTCGATATACCAAAAGGCGCGGTAAAAAATATCGAGATCGAACTGCCAAACCTTTATAATCTGCCTGCTTCTATCCCGATTCAAGTCATCCGGGGACGGCAATCGGGACCGACTGTCTTTGTCAGTGCCGCTATTCACGGTGATGAGCTCAACGGTATTGAGATCATTCGCCGCCTCAAAAAACTATCAGCTCTCAAAAAGCTTAAAGGCACGCTTATACTGGTCCCTGTTGTCAACGTCTACGGGCTCAGTACGCTCTCACGATACCTTCCCGACAGAAGAGACCTTAACCGAAGTTTTCCGGGGTCAGAAAAAGGCTCGTTGGCAGCACGTATCGCCTATATTTTTTTTAATGAGATCGTCAAAAAATGTGACTACGGTATTGACCTGCACACCGGTGCGATCCACCGTTCGAATCTGCCGCAGATTCGTACCAATGTCAACAACGAGGAGACGCTCAGGCTGGCAAAGGCATTTGAAGCGCCGGTCATTCTGCATTCGGAGCTGCGTGACGGTTCACTACGCGCTTACGCACAGGACGAAAATGTTGCTATCTTGCTCTACGAAGCCGGTGAGGCGCTGCGTTTTGACGACACATCGATTAAGATCGGGGTTAAAGGCATTGTCAATGTCCTAAAAGCTTTGAAGATGCTGCCGCAGAACACAACAAAGCGCCATCGACAACCGCTTATCTTCAAAAAGAGCAGCTGGGTGAGAGCATCTGAGAGCGGCATGCTGCGGACCCTTAAAGCGCTTGGTGATTCGGTGACAAAAGGAGAGACGATTGCCTTCGTAGATGAACCTTTGGGGGAGATGAGTTACGCCCTGAAATCAACGTTCGACGGTATTATAATCGGAAAAAGTCAGATACCGCTTGTTCAGGAAGGTGACGCCGTATTTCACATTGCCCGCTCAGTGGACCTTGAGGCAGCAGAAGAACACATAGAATATTTCCAGGACAATGCCATTGCAGACAGTGACATTCTGGGTCTCAATGATGAGGATATTATAGAATAACGTGCGCTGGCAGCGTTATCGCAATCCCGGTCCGAACCATTCGTAGAGTCCCATACCGATCTCCACTGCGATCAGCACAATAATGATCCACTCCAGAAATGAACTGTGGTTATGGTTGGTGAGGTCCATAACCATGACAATATCGTCTTTTATACTGCCAAGTTTGTATTCGACGGTCTCAAAACGGTCTTTCAGGTCAAGGGAAGCGGCAAGTCTGTTGTACAGTAACTCCGCTTCCTCGTTGTCCCAGAGTATATTGGGTTTGTCCAGCAGCAGCAGGTCGATCATCATGTCATGGCGTATCAGGACCAACTGCTTGGCAAACCGTGCAAGCCGGGTGCGCTTAAAGACAGAGTAGGTGTCAACTGATTCAATAAGATAACGGCTTCGTTCATAGTAGTCCGACAGCTTCTCTTCATAGATCTCAAGCGCAACACTCTGCGAGATAACATGCGCAACAATGATCAAATGGATCATTGTATATGATTTCAGCGTGATCTTGTCATTATCGATGGCAAACTGTCCTGAGAATTCGGTATCGATCAACAGCGGGTATTCCTGGTAATTGCCGCTTTTGTCAAAATCTTCTGCATCCTCGACTCCCAAGGCCTCGAGGACATTGAGAATTTCCTCTCGCGACCAGTTGATCAGAGTCAGGACATTGAACTGGGTATAGGTCAGTAATTTACCGTTGATGTCAGTAAAATAGGTTGTCTCTATCCCCTTTTTAAGACTTGTCCCCACCGCCATTTCTATTTCATTGCGCTTTAGTGTCTGTGGGATATATAGTGACACAAGTCCCATCGCTGTTTTCATAAAAACCTCTCCTACATCAGCATTCGATATGTTCTAAAAGCTTAGCACTATTTTTCTATTTAAAAGTATAAATATTCCTAAAAATCGAGAACTGTTATTGTGCAATACAGGGGTGAAAATTCGAGCTGAAAAATATCAAAAAAGGTGTATAGTTTCATTAACTTTTGATTACTGGACCACCGATGAAAGATCATAATTTAACGAAGCAGCAGCTCAACGAAGCGATCAAGATGTACGAAGAGAGTCTGGCCCTCGAGCCGTATCAGGCCGAGCTTGTCAAACTCCAACAACACATCGAACGCTATAACCTTAAACTCGTTATTTTGTTCGAGGGGCGCGATGCGGCAGGCAAAGGGAGTGTCATTGGCAGTGTGAGCCGCTACATGAATCCCAAGCACTACCGTATCGTTGCCTTGGGCAGCCCGACAGCCGAAGAGCGTTCACAATGGTACTTCCAACGCTATGTCAAACATTTTCCGCGCGGCGGTGAACTCATTTTGTTTGACCGCAGTTGGTACAACCGGGCTATGGTCGAACCGATCTTTGGCTTTTGTACCCAGAGTGAGCATGAACTCTTTATGAAACATGTTGTGCCATTCGAGGAGGCGCTGGTGGACCAGGGGACCCTGCTTGTCAAACTCTATTTCAGTGTCAGCAAAGAGAAACAGGCCGCGCGATTCGAAGACCGCCGCACCGATCCGCTTCGCCAATGGAAATTAAGCGAGATCGACCTCCAGGCCCAGAGCATGTGGGAACAGTTCACCCAGGCCAAATATACGATGCTAAAAGGGACAAATACCCTAAAAGCACCATGGCATGTTATCCGCTCGAGTGACAAGCACAAGGCGCGTATGGAAACCATGAAACTGTTGTTGAGTCAAATAGATTATGACGGACGTTCCCGCGCCCTTGACTTTACTCCGGACAGAGAAACGGTCTTCTCTGCCGAAGATGAGCTCGAATTGATGGAACAGCAGTGGCTCAAAGAGGGGGCCGAACATGAGTAGCGCACTGCAGCCTTTTCACGGTTTTCTTGACACCTTGAAATACCTGATAAGAAAACCTTCTGTCGTCGGGGCAGAGCACCCCTTCTTTCTGACATTGAAACGAGAGCTCGACGAACTTGGTATCAAAACGACCCTCTACGATGGCCTGCTCGTTGCAGAAGGGCATAAGCCTGAAAGAGGCATGCTCTCAGCCCACATCGACCGTCACGGGCTCATCTGTACAGGGCCCAATGAATTTCAGTATGCCGCCTTTATGACACAAAACCGTGCCGATCTTACCGGCGACTCCATTGCCGAACAGACCTACATGAGTATTCTAGAGCGTTTTAAAGAACAGCCTGTACAGGCGTACGAACCCTGGTCCGGGAGTTATTTGGGACTCGGAGTGATCGACAATGCCTACATCTGCGAATACCGCAAAAACCTTGTTTTTGAGGTCAAAGGGCTTGAGCACCTGTTGCCGGGGACACCGGTCGCTTTTGTCGACACACTGACCAATAAACAGGGGCATTTATCGGCTCAGCTTGACAATGTCATCAGTGCTGCTGTCATTGTCTATCTTTACCGTTGCGGTTATGAGGGAACAGCATTTTTTACCGCACAGGAAGAAGCCGGCCGTAGTTGGCGTTTTCTGCTGGAGTGGTTTCGCCGCTTTAACACCCATACCGACAGACTGCTGGTGCTCGACACCAGTCCCTACCCCAGCAGAGAACATGCCGATGTTCAGCATATCGTGCTGCGCCATCGTGATGCCAATGCTGTCTTTCAATCACCCATCACCGAAGAGATCGAACAGTTATGTCGACAGCTCAATATCAGCTACAGTTTCAAGGACAGCTACCTTGAAGATGAGAACAAAAGACGTGCCGAGGCAGGACTAAAGCTCAATTCACTGGGTACAACAGAGATGGGTCGATTGATCGTCGCGAGTGAGGGGATGATTCAGGGAACAACCCTGCAGATACCGACTACCGGCTACCATACGACCTCAGAAACAGCCTCGGTCGATGCGGTCTCGAAGATGCTGGAACTCCTTAAGAACATGTACATCGACAAGGAGAGCACGCCGCATCTTTGAATCTCCAACGCAAAGACGTTACGGCTGTTTATGGTACACTTGACGTGTTTGGACCATATAAAACATTCTATCCGCACTCTTTGCGGACGGTTCACTCTCACCCGCGTTCGCATTGAAAAGCATTTACGCCTATGCGCTCTCTTTTTGCACGATACCTCTTCTTGTTTCAGGTCGAATGACTAGAATAGCGTTCCTATTTTATTCTGAAGGCTGTCAATGAAAAAAACAGTGCTGTTACTCCTCTTTGTAGTCAACCTTATGGCAACCGTGGTCATTACACCGAATGAAGTCGGTCTGCGTCCCGGTATCGCTGGTGAGATCGGTGCGTCTTTGACACACAAACGCGGGAACACCGATAAAAATGAGTACCATGGAAACATCTACCTGAGTTATGACAACAATGTCTCTTTTGTGACATGGATAGCGGCAAATTTTTCCTACGGTGAATCCGGAGGTGTGCTCAATGAAAATAATGGGTTCATCCACCTGCGCCACATCCATAAGCTTTCTCAAGACTCGTTGGCCGCCGAACTGTTCATCCAGGACAGTGAGGACCGTTTTAAAAACATCAGACGACGTGTGCTCGAAGGCGCGGGTTTACGCAAACGACTGTTTGACGATAAAACCTACGGGCGGGCATATTTAGGTGCAGGTGCATTTTATGAACATATAAGCTACACCACCGATATCGATCCGACAGAACGCAACACACGTTTTAATACCTACGCTGCGTACACTCTGAAGTTTGCCGAAAATGCACGACTCTCTGCTGCCGCTTATTATCAACCGAAGGTCAATGATCTGCAGGACTATAATCTGGTGAGCAGCTTTTCATTAGAGATGATGATCATTGCCAAGCTCTATCTTAAAGTGCAATTGAGCGCCCAATATGACAGTCAACCGCCGGTGGATGTCCTCGCGTATGATGTTTCGCAAGAGACTGTTCTGGTATGGAAATTTGGTGTACAGGCGAAAAAATAACCGCGGTTACTTGCGCTTCGCTTTGACCGGGAGTGCTCTATCAACAGGCCCTAATAATACGCAGCAATGATCGCGTAGATAAGAAAGAACATAAGATGAGAGACCCCTTCAAAATAGTTGGTATGCCCCTCATCCGTCGTTTTCCATGCCAGCACAACCGTTAAAAGCAGTGCGCCTATCTGTAATGGGTTAAAGTCCAATAGCAAGTTGATACCCGAAAAGTAGGCCAGAACAAGCAAGAGCGGTACCGTCAGCAGAATCGAGACCGTTGACGCACCCATGGCAATGTTGACAACACGCTGGATCTGGTCGTTTTTAGCTGCCTTGATCGCCGTAAATATCTCCGGAGCGACACTGATGATAGCGATGATCAAACCGGCGAGTCCGCTTGAGATGCCAAAATCTTTGGCCATTTTGATGCCGTCATTGGCAAAGACTTCAGCACCAAGCGCAATGACAGCGATCAAGATAAAGATCACCGTAAAAATGCCCAGATTATTGAATTTTTCAAAAATATACCCGCTGTCATCACTTTCGTCAGTCGATTCATTCATCTTTCGTTTCAGACGGAAGATACGGCTTCGGGCAGTCGCCTGAAAGAAGTGGGTGTGGGTACGTGTTTGAAAGATGACGATAACAATATAAAAAAGTATCAACAGCCCACCGATGAGCATGCTCGCCTCACGTAGAGTCGCCTGACCGTGTTCCGTCTCATTCAGAAGACTCGGAACCAGCAATGCCGTCGCCGTGACCATCAAGATCGTCGTATAGGCGCTGGAGGTCTCTTTGTTGTGTTCTTGTTCCGTAAAGGCCAGACCGCCTACAAAGACGGCCAGACCCAAGAGCACGTTCATATCGACGATGACCGCAGAGATAATACCGCCCTTGACGGTCTCTACCACCTCAGGGGTATGCACTGCTTCAAGTAAAATAATGTATAAGAGGATGATTTCGACGATGACCGCGCTGAAGGTCAGAACAAGGCTGCCGTAGGGTTCCTGAAGACGTTCAGAAAGTATCTCTGCGACTTCGGCGACGGTCAATGAAAGTGACGCAATCCCGACCGCTGCCAAAAGGGTCGCCCAATATCCGTTCCCGCTGTTATGTAAGGAAATGGCACTTACTATCGTCACAATTCCAAGAACAATGTCCCAGTAATCTTCTAGCCAATATTGCCACCGTTGCTGCGAAAGTGTAACGGTCGTCCGCTCTTCTGACATAATGTTTATACTCCTACAATAAGATCAATGTTGCCAGCCCTAAAAAGCTGAAAAAACCGACCACATCGGTTACGGTGGTCAAGACTACGCTGCTTCCGATAGCAGGATCAGAACCCACTTTTGTCAGCAACATGGGAATAACCGCACCGAAAAATCCGGCAAAGAAAAGATTGATGACCATTGAAAGACCGATCACCACACCCAACATCGGCAGCTGGAACCATAGATAGGCAACAATACCCATCACCACCGCAAAGATCGTACCGCTAAAAAGCGCTAACAATGTCTCTTTAACAATCGTCTCCTTGGCATCTTCAAACTCGATATCACCGATCGCCAACTGACGTACCGTGACCGCAAGCGACTGCGTCCCTGCATTTCCGCCCATCGACGCGACGATCGGCATCAAAACAGCCAACGCGACCATACTTTGAATGGTCGCATC
Organism: Sulfurimonadaceae bacterium; assembly: GCA_041553195.1. Taxonomy (GTDB): domain Bacteria; phylum Campylobacterota; class Campylobacteria; order Campylobacterales; family Sulfurimonadaceae; genus Sulfonitrofixus. The sequence continues at coordinate 2,991 of JBFEJN010000003.1, read as the reverse complement.
GAAAAGACCGATGACCAACGAAGCCGCAATCGCTGTAATGAGGTTCAGACCCAGCCAAATAGCGCGGTGTTTTCCAACCTGAAAAAATTTCTCTTCACTCTCGGCACTTTCACTGACACCGACAAGATTATAGATCTGCTCGGTCGCATGCTTTTCGATAACATCATAAATATCATCAGAGGTGATACGCCCGATCAGCGTTCCCGCTTCGTCGATAACCGGCAAGACCGCGACATCATACTTTTCAAACTGGTTGACAACCTCATGAATATCTTCATGCACATTAACACTCAAGTGGTTTACATCTTCTTCATCAAGAGCAGCAAAGATGTCGTCGCGCCCGTACATGATCAGATCTTCCAGCAGGATCGACGACACAAAACATTTATTTTCATCGATGATATACAGTTGATGGACATTCTCGATCTCTTCATTGCGTTTCATCTGCTTCAGACGTTTCATCGCACTGCCGACTGTCTCATCTTTCAAGGCAGTAAAGATCTCGGTCTGCATGTACGAACCGGCTTCATTTTCGTTAAACGATCGCAAAAGCTCGATCTGTTCGCGATCTTCGACCTCCATGTTCTCCATAACGGCAGAAGCCATCTCTTCGTTCATCTCTTCGATGTCGTTGATCATTGTGGCAACATCATCGGTATACAGGTGGGTCGTTATCTGTGCCAGTTCTTCAGCAGAAAAGAGGTTGTAGAGCTTCTCTTTCAACTTTTCAGGCAGTTCAAGAATGATCTTGGCAAGGTATTCATGCGGTATCGACGATGCGACGGCTAAAAACTGCTCCGAATCTATCGCATCGATCTCTTCGAGTATTTCTGCCGCATCCTGCGGGTGCGCTTCCATTTCGCCGAGTTCGTCGTGCATGGCGGTCAGCGCATTAAGTCGATCGACCAGTTCTTCGAGACTGAGGTTCTCTTTTTCCATCATCACCCTTTTGCCCAATTTAGTAATCATACCTACTAAAAATATTTCGTAGTATAACATGCATTGGGCGCTGCACCTATCATACAGATGCCCCTTTTAACAAGAAATGAAACGGCGGGACTTGTCAAAACAGTAGAGGTAAACGTGGACAAAAGCAGGCATCATCTAAATAGAATTCACCAAAAAATCAGACCCAATCATTAACCCTTTAGAGCAGAGTAAAATAAGTCCCGGTTATCTGTTCTAATGCGAATAAACGATTACACAGTGCGCTTACCGGAAGATCCTGTCACAATCTTTTGAGATGGCGCCCGGTATGGTTGCAATCGTCATAAACTCCGACATCGAAAGCAGAGGGTACATCACGGCGATATAATATTTGGGTGCCAGTATCTTTGCCTTACCGTTTTCGATTAAAACAGGATACGGCAGAAGCTCGCTGTTTTGATACCCGATCTTTTTGACAAACTTATTGGTGCGCTTCGAGAGTTGTACACCCAAAACAGTAGCACCGTTACTAAGGGGTTGCTCAAATACGATCTTCTTCGACGTTCTTGCTTTGGCGAGCAATTCATCGTTTGTACCCGAAGCCACGACGATCATATCTTCATAGACCGGCATGCTGTTCATAAACTTATAACGTGGAAGACGAATATACTTCACCACATCTTTCGAGTTAACCAGCCCCTCAAAATTGTCCCGCAAACGTTTCAATGTTGCTAAAGCCAGCACCTCATCGTACTCGTCTTGCATAAATGCTTTCATAACATAGAGAGGATTTGAGATGCTGATCTGCTTATTTGATTTATCCACCAACAGACGCAGTGATCCGGCAAAGCCCCGTTGCTCTTTTGCTGCCGTATTACTGATATTCTGGTCAGTAAAGATCAGTGAGGTCAGCATACCTTTTTTATCAATCTTATAACTTGCCAACAGCGTAAAACCGGCCGCTTCGAGTCTGGAGACAGCTTCCTCTTTAGGCACAAAAGGACCTTGTAAATACGCTGCGATTCGAGCATTTTTGACCTCACCAACCCCAACATTCTCACGCTTGTCCACTTCCTCTTTTTTATTATAGTTTGGCGGAAACCTTTTACCTGCTACGATCCCAAATTGACTACTATTTTTTTCTTCATACGGTCTTTCCTGCACCGTTGGCACAGGCTTCGATACAGAAACACTCTGACCTTCAACGATAAGGTTTACCGTCGGCACAGCAGCTTCTACTTTTGGGGTATCGGGAGCTTTGGGGACTCTGATATCGATCACGTTCTCTTGTATTTCTGCACTGAGACCATTGCTGTGCAGACAGATCAGTACACTTAAGCACAACAGACCCTGATAATTTCTCTTCATTAAAACTCCTCAATATTAGCCTCATTGGACAGCAGATGTATGATGGTACTTTTCAACTCACAAATAAAAGATAGTCCCTATATTTTATATATAAATTGCGTTCATAATATGGAGATTGTCAGAGGGTGGGAAGGTAAGACCCTCCCATGAAAAGCAAGGCTAACCGGCCCTACTATTTTGCTTGAGACTCTTTATAACGTTTGTAGTCGGCATATTCGCTTTCTGTCAAGGTACGTGTTGCTTCGCTTGCGTTGTTGGCAATTGAACGTGTTGAATCACTTGCATTATCAGTCACTGAATCTGTCGATCTTCTTGCGTCATTAGAAGCCTCTACACTTGATTTTCGGGCATCATTTGAAACTGTTTTTGTCGAATCATTCGCATTGTCAGAGATATTGTTTGACGAATCTCTCATGTCATTTGACGCTGTCTTTGTTGAATCGTTCAAGTTATTTGACGTTGTCTTTGCTGAATCATTCAAGTTGTTTGATGTTGTCTTCGTCGAATCATTCAAGTTGTTTGATGTTGTCTTCGTCGAATCATTCAGGTTATTAGACGTCGTTTTTGCTGAATCATTCAGATTGTTTGATGTTGTCTTTGTTGAATCATTCAAATTGTTGGAGGTCGTTTCAGTCGAATCACGAAGATCGTTAGAAACAGTCGTCGTAGACGTTCGTGCATCTCCAGATACTGTTT
>JBFEJN010000002.1:0-85530 GCA_041553195.1 Sulfurimonadaceae bacterium | reverse complement strand
CACTATGCACACGTTGACTGTCCAGGTCACGCGGATTATGTTAAGAACATGATTACTGGTGCTGCTCAAATGGACGGTGCGATCCTAGTTGTTTCTGCAGCGGATGGCCCAATGCCACAAACACGTGAGCACATCCTTCTTTCTAAGCAAGTTGGTGTTCCATATATCGTTGTTTTCATGAACAAAGAAGATATGGTTGACGATGAAGAACTTCTTGAACTAGTAGAGATGGAAATCCGTGAACTACTAGACCAATACGAGTTCCCAGGTGATGACACTCCAATCACAGCTGGTTCAGCACTTAAAGCGCTAGAAGAAGCTAAATCTGGAACTCTTGGTGAGTGGTCTGCAAAGATTCAAGCACTAATGGCAACAGTAGATGAGTATATTCCTGAGCCAACTCGTGAAACAGACAAAGACTTCCTAATGCCAGTTGAGGACGTATTCTCGATCTCTGGTCGTGGTACAGTTGTTACTGGTCGTGTTGAGCGTGGTCAGGTATGTGTCGGTGAGCAGATCGAAATCGTTGGTATCAAAGATACACAATCAACTACTGTAACAGGTGTTGAGATGTTCCGTAAAGAGATGGATTGTGGTGTTGCAGGTGATAACTGTGGTGTCCTTCTTCGTGGTATCGCTAAAGAAGCTGTTGAGCGTGGTCAAGTTCTTTGTAAACCAAAGTCAATCACTCCGCACACAACATTTACTGCTGAGATCTACGTACTAAGTAAAGAAGAGGGTGGACGTCACACTCCATTCTTCTCTAACTACCGTCCACAGTTCTACGTACGTACAACTGACGTTACAGGTGCGATCACTCTACCAGAAGGTACTGAGATGGTTATGCCAGGTGACAACGTAAGCATCACTGCTGAACTTATCGCTCCGATCGCAATGGAAGAGGGAACTCGTTTCGCTATCCGTGAAGGTGGACGTACAGTTGGCGCAGGTGTTGTTGCAAAAATCATCAAGTAATTGATGTCGCTTCCTTCGGGAAGTGAATTTTTATAACAGGTAAACACTATGAGAGAAACAATTCACTTAGGTTGTGAGAAGTGTACACGTCGTAACTATCACACATCTAAAAACAAAAAGACTCACACAGAAAAATTTACAGTGACTAAATACTGTAAATGGTGTCGTGAGCACACACCGCATAAAGAGATGAAATTATAATAATTTCAACTTTATAGGTTGTAATTGGAGTTTGACTCCAGTTATATTTTCTGCAGGTATAGGCGTATAGCTCCAATGGTAGAGCACCGGATTCCAAATCCGGGTGTTGGGAGTTCGAGTCTCTCTACGCCTGCCACTAAAACACAACAGACATTTACAATCAATACAGCTTTTGGGCTCTATTTATTGCAAATGTAAAGAGGAGATAGATGATGAAAAGCGCATTTAGAAATGCAAAAAGTGAATTAGCAAAAGTTATCTTCCCGACTAAAGGGCAGGTGAAACAAGCCTTTTTCGCTGTCTTTTTAGTAGTGACAGTAGTCTCTATATTCTTGGCACTGGTTGACCTTTTAATGTCATCAGTTCTTTCTGCAATATTAGGTTAAGGGTTTAGATATGGCACACAAATGGTACTCAATTCAGACCTATGGAAGCGAACGAAAAGTTCGTGAAGCGATATTGAATCTTATTGAAGAGAATAATCTTCAAGACAAGATCGCTGAAGTGATCGTCCCGACAGAAGATGTTGTTGAGATGAAAAACGGTAAGAAAAAGATCTCTGAGCGTTCACTTTACTCAGGGTATGTTTTCATTAACATAGATCTTGACACAGAGCTTCAAACAATGATCCAGGCAGTTCCCAAAGTGTCGGGATTTATTGGTGAAGGAAATGTGCCAACACCGTTAAGTGAAAATGACATCAACACGATCCTTGACCGTGTCAACAACCGTCCTGCACCGAAACCGAAAGTCTATTTTGAAAACGGTGAGATGGTACGGATCATCGATGGTCCGTTTGCAAACTTTACGGGTACGGTCGATGAGTACGACGTAGATCATGGCACGCTTAAACTGAATGTTTCGATCTTTGGTCGTTCAACACCTGTGGATATTTCATATTCACAGGTTGAAAAAATTATTTAATCTCAAAAAAGGAAAAAAACTATGGCAAAAAAAGTTATGGACTATATCAAACTCCAGATTCAAGCCGGCGCAGCAAATCCGGCACCACCGGTTGGACCTGCACTAGGTCAACGTGGTGTTAACATCATGGAATTCTGTAAAGCATTCAACGAAAAGACAAAAGATAAGGCAGGTTTCAAAGTACCAGTCGTTATTACTGTTTATTCTGACAGAAGTTTTACTTTTATCACAAAACAGCCACCGGCATCTGCACTTCTTATGAAAGCTGCGGGTCTTAAAAAAGGTACGGACAACCCACTTAAAAACAAAGTTGGTCAAATTACCAAAGCTCAGCTAATGGAAGTTGTTAAAGCTAAGATCGCAGATCTTAACACTGACGATGAAGAACAAGCTGCAAATACATTGGCGGGTTCTGCCCGTTCAATCGGTATCGAAATCGTAGACTAGGTCAAAAGACCTTTTTAATCACCGACCGCAGTGATGTAAACTTATGCGGCAGATTTATAATGGAGAATCAAAATGGCAAGTAAACGCTATAAACAACTGTCAGAAAAAATTGACACTACAAAAAAATATACAGTAGCAGAGTCAGCATCTTTTATTAAAGAACTAACATCAGCTAAATTCGACGAAACTGTCGAGATCGCAATGAATTTGAATGTTGACCCTCGTCACGCAGACCAGATGGTCCGTGGTGCGATCGTTCTTCCACACGGTACAGGTAAAGTTGTACGTGTTGCCGTATTCGCTAAGGGTGCAAAAGCTGATGAAGCTAAAGCTGCCGGCGCTGATATCGTTGGTACTGACGATCTTGTAGAGCAGATCCAAGAAGGTAACATCAACTTCGACGTCGTTGTTGCTGCACCGGATTGTATGGGTCTTGTCGGTAAGATCGGTCGTATTCTAGGGCCAAAAGGTATGATGCCAAACCCTAAGACTGGTACAGTAACACCAGATGTTGCGACCGCTGTTAACAACGTAAAAGGTGGCCAGGTTGCTTTCCGTGTTGACAAAAAAGGTAACATCCACGCCGGTATCGGTAAAGCAAGTTTCGATGCTGACAAAATTGCAGACAACATCAAAGCATTTGTTGCTGCTATTAACAAACACAAACCAGCTTCAGCTAAAGGGCGCTATATCAAAAATGCAGCGCTTTCATTAACAATGAGCCCGGCTGTTAAATTCGATACTAACGAATTGATGGACATTAAATAATTAATATTTTTGCAGAAGTGAAACTCTTCACTTCTGTCAGTAGAGAGTTACAAAAAAAATTATTGTAATTAAAGATAAATTCGGTATAATCACGTTCCAAATTCAAAAAAACAGACATTTTTACTTTAAAATCAGCGGATTTTCAAAGTAAAGATTTCGTAATATGATCAATTGGTCATTATTTGGATCTGAACTACTTGGACTAATGATAGTTGGGGGTTTCTGCAGTGTTTGCAGTGAGCTTAATCGGCCTTTCCCGCCCCTCTTGAAGTTAAAGTCTGGAAAGGAGAATTATAATGCTTAAATCTAGAAAAGCTGAACTGATTGCTGAACTTACAGAGTCATTCACAGATAAAGCTGCTGTCATCGTATGTGATTACAAAGGATTGACAGTCAGCAGACTAGAAACACTTCGTAAAGCTGCACGTGCTAAAGATGTAAAAGTCCAAGTTATCAAAAATAGCTTGGCGACTGTTGCTCTTGGCAATGCTAAGATGACGGGTCTTGACCTTAAAGACACGAACATCTTTTTATGGTCTGAAGACGTTATCTCTGCATCGAAAGTTGCATCAGATTTCGCAGGCGATAAAGCAAATGAAGATAAGTTTGCAATCAAAGCAGGTTACCTTGATGGTGAAGCTGCTGACAAAGCAAAAATCGAAGCGTTTGCAAAACTTCCGGGACGCGAAGAGCTTCTTGGAATGCTTGCTGCTACTTGGATGGCACCGCTTACGAACCTTGCGTTCGGTCTCGATGCGCTTAGACAAAAAAAAGAAGCTGAAGCGTAAGCTCAGCCCTTTAAGATTGGTGGCTTAACCACTCAAAGTCTATCCGGACTTTAACTCGATCTGTAAAAAATAGCAGATCATAAAACTAAAATTATATAATGGAGAAACATTATGGCTGTAACTAAAGAAGATGTATTAGAATTCATTTCTGGTCTTTCTGTTCTTGAGCTTTCTGAGCTTGTAAAAGAATTCGAAGAAAAATTTGGCGTATCTGCACAACCTGTAGCAATGGCTGGCGGCGCTGTAGCTGCTGCTGATGCTGGTGAAGAAAAAACTGAGTTCGATGTTGTTATCACTGATGCTGGTGCTAAGAAAATCGGTGTTATTAAAGCAATCCGTGGTCTTACTGGTCTTGGACTTAAAGAAGCTAAAGATGCTGCAGAAGCTCTTCCTTCAACAATCAAAGAAGGTGTTGATAAAGAGACTGCTGAAGCTGCAAAAGCTGAACTTGAAGCTGCAGGCGCAACTGTCGAAATTAAATAATTTCGACTTTATAGACAAGGAACTTTCCTTGTCTCTCGCAATCAGGCCACTTTAATCGAATGTTTCGGCATTTGGTCAAAGTGGCCTTTGTGCGTTAGAGACCACAGACATTTATTACTTGTGGCTGTTATGTCCTTGGACGCTTGGACTATTCCCGTTAATTAAACAACACTCTTTTATTACATACATTATGCAGCAGAAACTGCAATTGCTGTTCTTTGATATTGCATTTTGCAATTTCTACTGCATATAGGACCGATCGCGTCCAGTGTATTTACGACCAGCCCCTGAACACCGTTTCAACTGGCCGTATGAGTCTTGTTTGATTATTATAAAATTACCTTAGAGGTTGCCTATGTTAAATAGCCTGTATTCTGGAAACCGTTTGCGCGTTGATTTCGCTAAAACTCCACAACAGATAGAAATCCCGAACCTGTTACAACTTCAACAAAGTTCTTATGACAACTTTTTGATGATCAATGATAAAAACCGTGACGCTAGCGGTATCGAAAAAGTATTTTCGTCTGCATTCCCTATCCATGATGCTCAGAATCGCCTGACCATTGAGTACCTTGGAAGTGAAGTTGCCGCGCCGAAGTACACGGTACGCGAATGTATGGAACGCGGACTGACGTATGCTGTTTCCTTGAAAATGAAAACACGTCTTGTCCTATGGGACCGTGATGAGAACACCAAAGAAAAATTGGGTGTACAGGACATTAAAGAGCAGTCTATCTTTGTTCGTGATATCCCATTGATGACAGAACGTACATCGTTTGTTGTTAACGGTGTCGAGCGTGTTGTTGTCAACCAGCTTCACCGTTCACCGGGTGTTATCTTTAAAGAAGAAGAGTCGACAACTGCCGGCAACAAGCTGATCTATACAGGTCAGATCATTCCGGACCGCGGTTCTTGGCTGTATTTTGAGTACGACCCTAAAGATATTCTTTACATGCGTATCAACAAGCGCCGTAAAGTGCCTGTCACAATTATGTTCCGCGCAATGGGTTACTCTAAGCAGGACATCCTCAAGATGTTCTACCCGCTGCAGAAGATCAATATTGCTGACAACCAGTTCACTATGGACTTTAATGCGGATGATTTCGCAGGTCGTCTTGAATATGACCTTGTCTCTGAGTCGGGTGAAGTACTGTTTGGTGCCGGTAAACGTCTGACTGCCAAGAAAGCACAAAAGTTTATTGATGATGGACTAAAAGCGGTTCAATACCCTCTTGAAGTACTTGTTGAGCGTTACCTGGCAGAGGCGATCATCGATCCTGAGACAGGCGAGATCCTGTTTGACACGATGACAGCTATCGATGAGACAAAACTTAAAAAGATGGCAGAAGCAGGTGTTACTGAGTTTGTTATTGCTAATGACCTGGCTGAGGGTGTCGATGCGTCGATCATCAATGCATTCAATGCGGATGCTGATTCACTTAAACTGCTTAAGCAGACAGAAGATATCGAAGATGAAAATGACCTTTCAGCGATCCGTATCTACAAAGTGATGCGTCCAGGTGAGCCGGTTACCAAAGATGCTGCTAAAGCCTTTGTAAATCAGCTTTTCTTTGACCCGGAACGTTACGACCTGACAAAAGTCGGCCGTATGAAGATGAACCACAAACTGGGTCTTGATATTCCTGAATATATCACAGTCCTGACCAATGAAGATATCATCAACACGGTTAAGTACGTTATTAAAGTCAAGAACGGTCAGGGACATATTGATGACCGTGACCACCTTGGTAACCGTCGTATCCGTTCGATCGGTGAACTTCTTGGTAACGAGTTGCACAACGGTCTGATCAAGATGCAAAAAGCGATCAAAGACAAACTTTCTACGATGAGTGGACCGATGTCTGAGCTTATGCCTCACGACCTTATTAACTCTAAGATGATCACATCGACGATTATGGAGTTCTTCTCAGGCGGACAGCTATCGCAGTTTATGGACCAGACAAACCCGCTTTCAGAAGTAACGCACAAACGTCGTCTTTCTGCACTTGGTGAGGGCGGTCTTGTTAAAGAACGTGCCGGCTTTGAAGTACGTGACGTTCACCCGACTCATTATGGACGTATCTGTCCGATTGAGACACCGGAGGGGCAGAATATTGGTCTTATCAATACCTTGGCTGCCTACTCTAAAGTAAATGAGCTTGGATTCATTGAAGCACCTTACAACCTTGTTAAAGACGGTAAGGTTCTGACAGGTCCGGAAAATGTTGTTTATTTGACAGCAACGCAGGAAGAGGGCAAGACGATTGCTGCCGCTTCGAATGCGATTGACGAAAACGGTAACTTTGTTGAACAACTTATCGAAGTCCGTCACGACGGTGAGATCAAGCTTGGTAAAGCAACCGATTGTGAATACATGGACCTTTCATCTCAGATGGTCGTCGGTGTTGCTGCATCATTGATTCCGTTCCTTGAACATGATGATGCCAACCGTGCACTAATGGGTTCAAACATGCAACGTCAGGCTGTGCCATTGCTTAAGCCTCAGGCACCAATGGTCGGAACAGGTATTGAAAAACTTGTTGCACGTGACTCTTGGGAATGTATCAAGGCAAAACGTCCGGGTCGTGTTGAGAAAGTCGATGCGAAGCATATCTTTATTATGGGTGAAGACGAGAGTGGTACATTTATTGATTATTACCCACTTGAAAAGAATCTTCGTACCAACCAGAATACGACATTCAGCCAAAAGGCGTCTGTGAAGATCGGTCAAATGGTAGATGCAGGTCAGATCATTGCTGACGGTCCAAATATGGATCGCGGTGAGCTGGCGCTTGGTATTAATGCAATGGTTGCCTTTATGCCTTGGAACGGTTACAACTACGAGGATGCGATCGTTATTTCTGAGCGTATGATCCGTGAAGATGCGTACACATCAGTCCACATCTATGAAAAAGAGTGTGAAGCACGTGAACTAAAACACGGTATCGAAGAGATCACACGTGACATTCCAAATGTACGTGATGATGAGCTTTCTCACCTAGATGAGAGCGGTATCGTCAAGATCGGTACAAACGTCAGCGGCGGTATGATCCTTGTCGGTAAAGTCTCACCTAAAGGTGAAGTGAAGCCGACTCCGGAAGAGCGTCTTCTACGTGCGATCTTCGGTGAAAAAGCAGGCCACGTGGTGAACAAATCACTCTACTGTCCGCCATCGATGGAAGGTGTTGTTGTCGACATCAAGATCTTTACGAAAAAAGGGTACGACAAAGACCCTCGTGCACTTGAGCTAGAGAAGCAGGAACGTAACGAGCTTGAGCGTGAGCATTACGACCGTCTACTGATGATCGATAAAGAAGAGATGATCCGTATTGAGTCTATTTTGACAAAAGCGGAACTTCTTGCTGACGTAACCGTTAACGATGTTGAGTACAAAGTCGGTGATAACATCAAGGCAGAAGATCTTGCCAATGTTAACCGTTTTGCGATGAACAATGTTGTCAAGTCATTCTCGGAAGAGGTGCAGGCAAACTACAACGCAACGAAGAACCACTTCCAAAAGCAGAAGAAAAAGTTCCGTGACGAGCACGAAGAGAAGCTGACGATTCTTGAAAAAGATGACATCCTTCCAAACGGCGTTACGAAATTTGTAAAAGTGTACATTGCGACAAAACGTAAACTCAAAGTCGGTGATAAGATGGCGGGTCGCCACGGTAATAAGGGTATCGTCTCTATTATCGTTCCTGAAGTCGATATGCCGTACATGGCAGACGGACGTTCAGTTGACGTATGTTTGAACCCGCTGGGTGTACCGTCTCGTATGAATATCGGGCAGATCCTTGAGATGCACCTTGGTATGGCCGGACGTGAGCTTGGTCACCAGATCCAGGATATCTTTGAAGCAAAACAAGCTGACTTTATTGCTCAGCTTCGCGCCAAGTTGACAGAGATCGCTGATGTTGCCCGTTTCATGAACGCTGCCGAAGTGATCGCCAAGATGGATGATGAAGAGCTATTGACGTTCGCTCGCGACTGGGCTAAAGGTGTTAAATTTGCAACGCCGATCTTCGAAGGTGTCGACACGGCTGAGTTCGCGAAACTGTTTGAACTTGCGAAGCTTGATGATGACGGTAAAACAGTGCTTTACGACGGTAAGACAGGTGCGAAGATCAAAGAGCGTGTTAACGTCGGGTACATGTATATCCTGAAACTGCACCACTTGGTTGATGAGAAAGTCCACGCCCGTTCAACCGGGCCGTACTCTCTTGTAACACAACAGCCGGTCGGTGGTAAAGCACTCTTCGGTGGACAGCGTTTTGGTGAGATGGAAGTCTGGGCTCTTGAGGCGTACGGTGCTTCTGCGGTACTTAAAGAGATGTTGACGATTAAATCGGATGATGTTGAAGGACGTGTTAACGCGTACAAAGCATTGACAAAAGGGGAAGCGGTTCCGGCATCCGGAATCCCAGAGACCCTGTTTGTATTGACAAAAGAGTTACAAGCACTTGCGCTTGACGTAGAGATTTTTGACGAGGTGGAAGACAATGAGTAAATTAGTACCTATAGAGATTACAGAAGAGAATCGTCCAAAAGACATTAAACAGCTTCAGTTCCGTTTGGCTAGTCCGGAGAAAGTTCTCTCTTGGAGCCACGGTGAAGTTAAAAAACCGGAGACGATCAACTACCGTACGCTGAAACCAGAGCGCGATGGTCTGTTCTGTGCCAAGATCTTTGGCCCGGTCCGCGACTACGAATGTCTTTGCGGTAAATATAAAAAGATGCGTTATAAAGGCGTTGTCTGTGAGAAGTGTGGTGTTGAAGTCACAACGACAAAAGTGCGTCGTACACGTATGGGTCACATCGACCTTGTTACACCGGTTGCACACATCTGGTATGTAAGTTCACTGCCGTCACGTATCGGTACACTTCTCGGTGTTAAGATGAAAGACCTTGAGCGCGTACTTTACTACGAAGCCTACATCGTTAAAAACGGCGGTGAAGCATTCTATGACGGTGAAGAGTCAACTCCGGTACTTAAGTATGATGTTCTTAATGAAGAGCAGTACCGTGTCTTGATGTCACGTTATTCTGAGACAGGTTTTGACGCAATGATGGGTGGAGAAGCTATCCGTGATATGCTTGACGATATCGACCTTGTTGAGATCTTTTCACAGCTTAAAGAAGACATGGACAACACCAAGTCAGTGGCTAAGACCAAGACCCTTGTCAAGCGTCTTAAAGTCATCGAATCATTCCTTAACTCGGGTAACAACCCGGCATGGATGATGTTGACGGCACTGCCGGTACTTCCACCAGACCTTCGCCCGCTTGTAAGCCTTGACGGCGGCAAGTTCGCGGTTTCTGACGTGAATGACCTTTACCGCCGTGTTATCAACCGTAACCAGCGTCTTAAGCGTCTTATCGAGCTCGAAGCACCGGAGATCATTGTCCGTAATGAGAAACGTATGCTCCAAGAGTCTGTTGATGCCTTGTTTGACAACGGCCGCCGTGCCAATGCCGTTAAAGGTGCCAACAAGCGTCCGTTGAAATCACTTTCAGAAGTGATCAAAGGTAAGCAGGGCCGTTTCCGTCAAAACCTTCTTGGTAAGCGTGTTGACTTCTCAGGCCGTTCGGTTATCGTTGTCGGTCCATCATTGAAAATGGACGAGTGTGGTCTTCCTAAAAAGATGGCGATCGAGCTTTTCAAACCGCATTTGATCGCAAAACTTGAAGATAAAGGGTACGCCACTACGGTTAAAGCTGCAAAGAAAATGATCGAAGCGCAAACCAATGAAGTATGGGAATGTCTGGCGGAGATAGTTGACGGTTACCCGATCCTTCTTAACCGTGCACCGACACTGCACAAGCTCTCAATTCAGGCGTTCCACCCTAAATTGATCGACGGTAAAGCGATTCAGCTTCATCCTCTTGTCTGTGCGGCCTTCAATGCCGACTTCGATGGTGACCAGATGGCTGTTCACGTACCGTTGTCAACAGAAGCGATTGCGGAAGCGAAAGTCTTGATGCTCGCATCAATGAACATCCTGCTTCCGGCATCGGGTAAAGCGATTGCGACGCCTTCACAGGATATGGTCCTTGGTCTTTACTACATCTCTTTGGAGAAAAATGGTGTCAAAGGTTCGAACAAACTGTTTGCAAATGTTGATGAAGTGAAGATTGCGCTTGAGACAGGTTCTCTTGACATCCATGCAAAAGTACGTACTAAAGTTGACGGACGTATGATCCACACGACGGCTGGTCGTATGCTCCTTAAAGAGATCCTTCCGGACTTTGTACCGGTCGATCTTTGGAACCAGACGATGAAGAAAAAGAACATCAATGCGATCGCTGACTATGTCCAGAAACACGGTGGCATTGCGGTTACTGCAGGTTTCCTTGACCGTCTTAAAAACCTTGGTTTTAAACAAGCAACGGAAGCGGGTGTATCGATCTCGGTAGCGGATATCATTATTCCGGACGAGAAAAAAGAGCTGATCGTAAGTTCTAAAAACAAAGTTATCGAGATTCAGAAACAGTTCGAAGCGGGTCTATTGACAGAGCAGGAACGTTACAATAAGATTATTGACGTCTGGTCAGACACGAACAACACGGTTGCGGGTCAGATGATGGACTTGGTCCAAAATGACAAAGATGGTTTCAACTCGATTCACATGATGGCAGACTCCGGAGCACGTGGTTCTGCTGCACAGATCCGTCAGCTTGCCGGTATGCGTGGTCTGATGGCGAAGCCAAACGGTGACATTATTGAGACACCGATCATCTCGAACTTTAAAGAGGGTCTAAACGTCCTTGAGTACTTTATTTCGACACACGGTGCGCGTAAAGGTCTTGCGGATACGGCACTTAAGACAGCGAATGCGGGTTACCTTACACGTAAGCTTGTTGATGTTGCACAAAATGTTAAAGTTGTTGAGCACGACTGTGGCACGCACGAAGGTATCGAGATCACAGACATCTCTGACGGTAACGTCATGATCGAGCCGTTGGAAGATCGTGTTTACGGTCGTGTACTTGCAGAAGATGCGATCGATCCGATCACAAATGAGATCCTTTACCCAGAGGGTACATTGATCGATGAGATCTCTGCAGCGAAGATGACGGAAGCCGGTATCAAGTCAGCACATATCCGTACACCGACGACCTGTAAGTCAGAGGGGGGTATCTGTGCCCTTTGTTACGGTCTTAACCTTGGTACAGGACACATGGTCCGTAAAGGCGAGGCAGTCGGTATTGTTGCAGCGCAGTCAATCGGTGAGCCGGGTACACAGCTTACACTTCGTACATTCCACGTCGGTGGTACGGCGTCTAGTACGCAGCAAGAGCGTCAGGTCATTGCAGACAGAGAAGGTTTCATCCGTTACTACAACATGAAGACCTACAAGTCTAAAGAGGGTAAAACAATCGTAGCGAACCGTCGTAATGCGGCAGTCCTGCTCGTTGAACCTAAAATCAAAGCACCGTTTGCCGGTAAATTAGACATCCAGACGATCCACGATGAGATCCTGGTCAGTGTAACAGACAGTACAGACAGTAAAAATGTGGTTCGCTACACACTTCGTAAGTATGAAGTGGCTAAACCGGGTGAGATCGCAGGTGTAAGCGGTAAGATCGAAGGTAAACTCTACCTTCCATACGAGAGTGGCACCATGATCGAAGCATCAGAATCGATCGTTGAAAAGATCAAAGATGGCTGGAATGTACCTAACCGTATTCCATATGCTTCTGAGATTACGGTACAAGATGGTGCTCCGGTCACACAGAAGATCAAAGCTAAAGAAGCCGGTACTGTCAAGTACTTCTTGCTTAAAGGTGATTACCTTGAGCGTTACAAAGAGATCAAGTCCGGTTATACAGTTACTGAAAAAGGTCTATTTGCTGTTGTTGTTGACAGCGATGACCGTGAAGCGATACGTCACTATATCGCCCGTGGTTCGGTGGTTGACAGTGACGATGATGCGATCGTTGAAGCAGACTCAGTACTGGCACATCCGGCAACAGATGAATCTGTTGTGATCGCTGAATGGGACCCGTATTCCAACCCGATCATCTCGGAGTCTAACGGTACCGTGACATTCGAAGATATTATTCCTGGTACAACGGTATCTGAGCAGTTCGACGAATTAACAGGTAAGACACGTTTGATGGTTAACGACCACTATCCGGTTGAATACAAACCGACGATCGTTCTTGCGACAAAAGAGGGTGAGATCATCCGTTACGCGGTAGGCTCCAAGACAGCGATCTATGTTCAGAACAATGCCGACGTTCAAGTCGCTGACATCCTGGCTAAGACACCGAAAGCACTTCAGAAGTCATCCGATATTACCGGGGGTCTTCCACGTGTATCTGAACTTTTCGAAGCACGTCGTCCTAAAACGATCGCATTGATCGCCGAGATCGATGGTGTTGTCAGTTTCGGTAAACCGCTACGTGGTAAACAGCGTATCATTATCGCTTCTGATAACGGTATTATCAAAGAGTATTTTGTAGACAAAAACCTTCAGGCGCTTGTTAACGCCGGTGACTTTGTCCACGCGGGTGAGCAGTTGACGACAGGTCAGATGTCATCGCATGAGATCCTTCGTATTATGGGAACAAAAGCGTTGTACAACTACCTTGTAACAGAGGTTCAGTCAGTATACCGTTCACAGGGTGTTAGTATTGCCGACAAACACATCGAGGTTATCTTTACGCAGATGCTTCGCCAGATCAAGATCGTTGCATCGGGTGACACTAAGTTCATTACGGGCGATCTTATCTCGCACAACAAATTCCAGGAAGAGAATCAGAAGATTCTACGTCTTGGTGGTGAACCTGCGATCGCTGAACCGTTCCTGGTCGGTATCACACGTGCATCGGTCAGTGCCGACTCGATCATTTCTGCGGCATCGTTCCAGGATACGACGAAAGTTCTTACAGAAGCAGCCGTTTCTGCTAAGATCGATGATCTAACGGATCTTAAAGAGAATGTTATTATCGGACGTACGATTCCGGTTGGTACAGGTATCTATAAAGATATGACGATCCAATTTAACGAAGACGCAGAAGCGTAACTTTTGTTATGGCTGTTGATACCTCATTTTATGAGTAGTCATACAGCGACAAATTTAGATGAGGAATTTTTCTCATCTTGCTTACAGGGAATACCCTCCTTTTCTTTTTTACACAATTTACAGACTCTTTGTGCTTTTTACGAACACCCGTCTGAAACTTAATACATAACAAAATATAATGCATGAGTAAATATAGTCTACCATACACCGTCGAGGTACTCTATTACAATTCAAGGAGAAAAAATGAAATTACACAAACTTGCAGCTACGGCTATTTTAGGGTTATATCTGAGTATACCATTAATGGCAGGCGATGCGATCAGTGAAGCGTTGGTCAAGAAAGCAGAACAGAATGTAGATGCGATCACACCGGCTGAACTCTTCAAGCTTATGGATGAAGGCGAAGTCTCATTTACTGCACTGGATGTGCGTGAAGCAGATATGCGAATGGAAGGGACATTCGATGTCGAAACAAATATTGAGATCGCGCGCGGAGTACTGGAGTTTGATGTGGGTGCTGCTATTCCCGATAAAAAAGGCCTGGTCATTGTCTACTGCCGTGTCGGCAAGAGTGCCGTTTTAGCTGCGCAGACAATGAAGTATCATCTTGGATATACTAATGTTCGTTACCTAAAAGGCGGACTAGATGCTTGGATGGAGCAAGGTTACAGTATCTACAACCACTTCGGCGAAGTCAAACTGGCAAAGTAAAAGCGTCGGCACACCCAGTGAAACGTTTGCCTCATGACGCATACCGGCACGACGCATGACGTTGCAATACGGAATTTAGTTCTGTCGTGTATACGGTTTTGGCCTTTAGGTTTGTTCACCGTAGTTAGCTGTTGGTCTACTGTGTTTCGGGCAAACATTTTATGCAATCTGTGGTAAATCTGCTGCTTTGCCGGCTAGGTGTACCTACGATGAAACACGCCATCTTTCGTAACTGACTCTTCGTCTTCAAACTATTTAACCATAATATTAAAGCTACTATTTATTCAGATTTGTGTATAATCCCGCGTTTATTACTCCCTAAAGGGTAATCTACTGGAACAAATTTTTTAAAGGAATTGTATGCCTACAATCAACCAATTGATTCGTAATGAGCGCAAGCGTCAGGTAAAGAAGTCTAAATCTGCTGCACTTGTATCTTGTCCTCAGCGTCGTGGTGTATGTACTCGTGTTTACACAACTACACCAAAAAAACCAAACTCGGCTCTACGTAAAGTAGCTAAAGTCCGTCTTACTTCTGGATTCGAAGTTATTTCGTATATCGGTGGTGAGGGTCACAACCTTCAAGAGCACTCTATTGTTCTTGTCCGTGGTGGTCGTGTAAAAGATTTACCGGGTGTTAAGTACCACATCGTTCGTGGTGCACTTGATACTGCTGGTGTTTCTGGTCGTACTGTAGCTCGTTCTAAATACGGAACTAAGAAGCCTAAGTAACAACCAAGTCCGTTTACTACGCAATAACTTCAGACACTCAGGTGAGTCGATGAAGAGTATTTTTGTAGGAGACAAATACAGAGACAAAGGTCTTTGAGTAAATTTTTAAAATTGAAGGAACTCTTATGAGAAGAAGAAAAGCACCCGTACGTGAGATCATGCCTGATCCGATCTACGGAAGTAAAATTGTTACAAAATTCATCAACAAAGTAATGCTTGATGGTAAAAAAAGTACAGCTGAAAAAATCATGTACTCTGCACTTGACATTATTTCATCTCGCGGTGAGACAAAAGGTGTAGAAGTATTTAATGCAGCTATTGACAACGTCAAACCAGTGATTGAAGTTAAATCACGTCGTGTAGGTGGGGCAACATACCAAGTTCCAGTAGAAGTTCGTCCTGTACGTCAACTTTCATTGGCACTACGTTGGATCATTGACGCTGCGCGCAAGCGTAACGAGCGCACAATGGCAGAACGTTTGGCTAATGAACTTATGGAAGCAGCAACTGACAAAGGTGCAGCATTCAAGAAGAAAGAAGATACTTACCGTATGGCAGAAGCGAATAAAGCATTTGCTCACTACCGCTGGTAATCTTTTCCGCATTCTAACGCCAAAGGAAGTAATTCTTTTGGCTGCGTTAACACTGGGCTTGATCTAAGATCGAGCTTCATTGCATGTTAACTGCATTATAAACACTGTGGATGGCAACATCATATTGACTACCTCTTTTGTGCATAAAAACCGTTTTATGAACAAAAGAGGTTAAACACTTTAATACTAACAATAGGACAATAATTATGGCTAGATCTCATAAATTAGAAGATGTAAGAAACATCGGTATTGCTGCGCACATTGATGCGGGTAAAACAACGGCTACAGAACGTATTCTTTTCTACACAGGTGTAGAGCACAAAATCGGTGAGGTTCACGATGGCGCGGCTACAATGGACTGGATGGAACAAGAGCAAGAGCGTGGTATTACAATTACTTCTGCTGCAACAACATGTGAGTGGGCTGGTAAACAGATCAACATTATTGACACTCCGGGCCACGTTGACTTTACGATTGAAGTTGAGCGTTCTATGCGTGTTCTTGACGGTGCTGTTTCTGTTTTCTGTGCAGTTGGTGGTGTTCAGCCGCAATCTGAGACAGTGTGGCGTCAACGTAACCGTTACGGCGTACCATCTCTTGTTTTTGTTAATAAAATGGACCGTACAGGTGCAGATTTCTATGAAGTTGAGCGTCAGATCCGTGACCGTCTAAAAGGTAACCCTGTGCCTATCCAATTGCCGATCGGTGCTGAAGATCAGTTCGACGGTGTTATTGACCTTGTTAAAATGAAAGCGATCGTTTGGGACAAAGATGCAGCTATGGGCTCCAACTACCATGTTGAAGAGATCCCAGCTGACCTACAAGACAAAGCTGACGAGTATAGAGAGAAGATGCTTGAGTCTATCTCTGAAGTTGACGGTAACGAAGAGTTCGCAGAAAGGTTCCTTGAAGGCGAAGAGATCTCTGAAGATGAGATCACTTCTGCAATTAAAGCAGCAACTATCGGGATGGCGATCGTACCGATGACATGTGGTACTGCCTTTAAGAACAAAGGTATCCAGACACTTCTTGACGCTGTTGTCGCCTACCTTCCTGCACCGACAGAATGTGCTGCGATCAAAGGTACGATGATGGAAGATGAAGAGGCAGAAGTAGTTGTACCTTCAACGGACAACGGTAAATTCGCTTCATTGGCATTTAAGATCATGACGGATCCATTTGTTGGCCAACTGACATTTATCCGTGTTTACCGTGGTAGTCTTGAGTCTGGTTCATATGTTCACAACTCGACTAAAGATAAAAAAGAGCGTATCGGCCGTATCATGAAGATGCATGCTGTTAAACGTGAAGAGGTCAAAGAGATCTACGCTGGTGAGATCGGTGCGGTTGTCGGTCTTAAGTTCACAACGACGGGTGACACACTTTGTGATCCAGCAGACAAAGTTGTACTAGAGCGTATGGACTTCCCTGAGCCGGTTATCTCTGTTGCGGTTGAGCCTAAGACAAAAGCTGACCAGGAAAAAATGGGTATCGCACTAAGCAAGCTTGCAGCGGAAGATCCATCTTTCCGTGTTCACACTGACGAAGAGACAGGTCAGACGATTATTTCTGGAATGGGTGAGCTTCACCTTGAGATTCTTGTTGACCGTATGTTCCGTGAGTTCAAAGTCGATGCAGAAGTCGGTGCACCACAGGTTTCTTACCGTGAATCGATCAAGCTCGAAGTTAACCAAGAGTACAAATATGCGAAGCAGTCTGGTGGTCGTGGTCAGTTCGGTCACGTTTACCTTACAGTTAAGCCGGGTGAACCGGATACTGGTTTCGTGTTCCACAATGAGATCAAAGGTGGTACGGTTCCTCGTGAATATATCCCGGCGGTTGAAAAAGGTTGTCAGGAAGCGATGCAGACAGGTGTTCTTGCAGGTTACCCGATGGAAGACGTTGATGTTACACTATATGACGGCTCATACCACGATGTTGACTCGAATGAGATGGCGTTTAAACTTGCTGCTTCAATGGGTTTCAAAGAGGCATGTCGTAAAGCACAACCTTCGATCCTTGAGCCTTTGATGAAAGTTGAAGTTGAAGTTCCTGAGGACTACATGGGTGACGTTATCGGTGACCTTAACCGTCGTCGTGGTCAGGTTAACAACATGAGTGACCGTTCTGGTAACAAGATCGTTGATGCTTTCGTACCACTTTCTGAGATGTTCGGTTACTCAACTGACCTTCGTTCTGCGACACAAGGTCGTGCAACATACTCTATGGAATTCGATCACTACGAAGAAGTTCCACGTAACGTTGCTGAAGAGATCATCAAAAAACGTAACGGCTAGTCCGTACGAACTTAAGACTCTCCGGAGTCACTGTTCTTGGCCTTAGCCAGGAACATTATCTATATACTCCCTCCATTATTCTTCTAAATTATTCAATCCTCTTTTTTTGTACCATTAGGTAAATATCTATTTTAGTTATTTGACTGTAGAATGATGTTTAATTATATTTTAGGCTTGATGATGAAAAGATATCTTTTACTCCTTACCGTGACCCTCTCTCTTTTGGCACAGAACCCGAAATCGTTTGCAGCTTTAGGCGATGTGATTTATGATGATATCGCCAAGTTTGAAAAGCTGAAACAGATCGCATCTATGCATGAGTTTGCAGCTGATATTGACAGCTATATCGCATTGGCAAAGCAAACGCAAAAAATCGGTTTTGCAATCGATGCAAAAGATAGCGCTGTCGATGCGAAACAGTATCTGAAAGCGTTGCGTCAACTTTCAACAGAGCACGATGCGATTATTGTCAGTAGTCGCGCACGTTTCAAAGAAGCGATGAGCGATGAAGATGGTGTAACGATCAATGCGATGATCCATTGCGGTGTGATCAAGATAGACGACTACGAAGATGCACTGATTCGTTATTATGAAGAGTTCAGTGAAGACCAGAACCTCTCTTCACTTGAAGTCATGTACAACAGATATGCGGATAATCTTAATAAAGATAAAAACAGCTCTTCTTTGTCAGCGGCACAAAGAGAAGCACGTGAAAATGAAGCGCGTATTAAACGTATGCGTGAACAGAACAAGGCCAAAACCGATGCGCTTGAATCATCGGTTAAAGAAGAGAAAGAGCGCGAAAAACAAAAAGTGCTAAATGAACAGAAAAAAGAACTGGGTATAGAGTAAATAGACTTATGCGTTATTGACAGTAAGCGACTGCTCTTTTTTCTCGATCCAGAGCGGAGATTCCCCCTCTTTCGGACTCCCTTCCAAGGTCAAGTACGGTTTATAGTCGCTTTTATAGGCAAGGCTTTGACACTCTTTGACATAGTACCCCATATAGATCCAATCCAGATGATTTGCTTTCGCATAGCTGATTTGACGCAGCATCGAGAACTTTCCGAGTGAGAGGTGTGTGTAGTCAGGGTCATAATAAAAATAGATGGACGATATGCCGTTGGGCAGTATATCGATAAGGTCGATAGCGATCAGTTTGTCCTGGTCAAAATAGAGTACTTCGTAGCCGTACTCATTGTACCCATTGACAAATGACATGTAATAGTTCTTGATGTTAATGGGCTGTTTGTCCCAGCCGCGCTTAGTATGCATATATTCGTGATACTTTTCGAAAAGCGCAATATGCGAGTGGGATGCCGTCGGTCGTCTGAGAACGGTTTTAATGTGGGCATTTTTTTTGATGACACGTCGTTCTGATTTTGAAAAGTGGTAGTTGTTGACGTCGATCTTGATACTTTCACACGCACTGCAACCCTCGCACATCGGTCGAAAATACATGTTACCGAAGCGACGCCAGCCACGTTCGATCAGATGGGCGTTATACTCGATGTCGCACGCTTCTATGATCTTGTAGTGCGTGGTCTGTTCACGACCGGGAATATAAGAGCACTCTTCTGAGAGTGCACACTCTGTTTGCAGATGATTCATAACGATATTCTATTTGGTTTTGGGTTAGAAAGGTCTTGTATCTCTCTAATGTATCGAAGGGTTCCGCTTCGTTTAAGCAATCCTTCTGTTGTCTCCGGCTGTACGGTCCGGGTAAAGATGCAGACCCGAAAGGGTTAGTTTTGACCTCTGCTCTGGGCAATCAATACCCCCTCGAGCATTTTGTCAATATCACCGTCTAAAATGGCTGTTACCTGTGAATAGGCTTCATTGGAACGGGTGTCTTTGACCTGTTGATAGGGCTGCATGACATAAGAGCGTATCTGATGTCCCCAGCCGATCTCACTCTTTTCGACACCGTCGATCTCGGCTTGTTTGAGTGCCCTTTCATACTCGTAGAGACGGGACTTCAGCATCTTCATCGCCGCGGCTTTGTTTTTGTGCTGAGAGCGGTCGTTTTGACACTGCACGACAATGTTGGTTGGTATATGGGTGATCCGGATCGCCGACTCGGTTTTGTTGACATGCTGACCGCCTGCTCCCGAAGCACGGTAGGTGTCAATTCGAATGTCTTTGTCTTCGATGACAATATCGATGTCATCATCGATCTCTGGCGAAACCATCACGGAAGCAAACGAGGTGTGGCGTTTGGCATTGGAGTCAAAAGGACTGATACGGACCAGACGGTGGATACCGTTTTCAACTTTAAGGTAACCGTAGGCATTCTCACCGCGGATAATGATGGTGGCATCTTTGATGCCGGCTTCGTCACCGGCCTGGTAATCCATCTTCTCGACTTTAAAATCGTGGCGTTCTGCCCAGCGGGTGTACATGCGCAAAAGAATAGAAGCCCAGTCCTGTGACTCTGTTCCTCCGGCCCCAGGGTGGATGGATACGATGGCATTATTGGCATCCTGCGGGCCGCTGAGCAACATGGCAACCTCCATGCTTTTGACCTGTTGATCGAGTGCGTCAGCTTCGGAAAACAGCATCTCTACTGTCTCGTCATCTCCCTCTTCTTTGGCCATTTCGTACAGCTCCTCAGCATCTGTCAGTGCATTGAGGGCGACATTGTACTTTTCGAGTTTGCGCTCAAGCTGTGTTTTCTCTTTCTGCACGTTGGCTGCATTGGCCGCATCGTTCCAGAAGCCCTCAGAATTTTCAAGCGCCTCGATCTTTTTCAGAGATGCTTCGATCTTTTCCGGACGGACAACACCGGCGATGTTCTCCATTTTAGTGTTTAAGGTCTTGAGCAGTTCGCCGTATTCGTAATGGTCCATAGTGACTCCGTTGAAATAACAAATAGACTGTCTTTTGGAAGGAAAAGCCCTTGGTGAGACAGCCAGAGATAGCCTGTTCACGGTGCTTTTACAAAGCCGACAGTTAATTATTTTAATTAATGTATTTTTCTATAATAAGCTTAGATATAATTGCGATTATATTGTATAAGGGCTTAAAAGATGAGGGTTGTACATTCACCGTCGGCGTTGAAAGAATTGTTACGGGATGTGGAGGGCAGTGTCGGTTTTGTACCGACGATGGGCGCGCTTCATCTTGGACACCGTGCGCTTATTGCTGCCGCTAAAAATGCCAATGATATTGTCGTTGTCTCCATCTTTGTCAACCCGACACAGTTTCTCGAAGGCGAAGACCTTGATGCCTACCCGCGCAAAGAAGAGGCCGACAAAAAAGTGTGTGAACTCAGCGGCGTGGACTATCTCTTTTATCCGGACACCGCATCGATGTACGGTGTTGATGAAGTGAGCCTCAATGCACCCAACGTGCGTGGGTATATTATGGAAGGCACCTCGCGTCCGGGACACTTTTCGGGTGTTTTGACCGTAGTCAACAAGCTCTTTAATATTGTCAACCCGACCCGTGCCTATTTCGGTAAAAAAGATGCCCAACAGCTTATGCTGATCCAGACAATGGTCGAAAACCTTTTTATGAATGTCGAGATCGTTCCGATGGACACCGTTCGGGAGAAAGACGGTCTGGCGATGAGTTCTCGTAATGCGTATTTGAGTGAAGAAGAGCGTCATGAGGCTTTGAAGATCATTAAGTCTCTGCGTGCAGCGACACAGATGGTGATGCGTAAAGAGTGCAGTGTTGAAAAGATCAGAGAAACGATGCTGGAGATACTCTCACCGCTCGAAGTGGAGTATGTCACTATCGTCAACCGCGCTTTTGAGCCTATTAACAAGGTGGAGATAGGCAACACGATTATTCTCGTTGAAGCGATCAGCGGTACGACCAGACTGCTTGACAATATTTGGATCTAATGTCGTCTTTATGATAATAAGTTAGATAGTGTCGTCTACCTACAGATCATTTGAGACATGCTGTTGAATTGATCGTTACAGAGAATTTCAACAATAGTATTGATTTTATTTTATTAATTTTAGTGTATCATGTAGTGAATTATGGTGTGAGGACTTTTAAAAGTATGCATCGTATCAACTAAAATATACACGGGGTTAATATGAATTCATTACATAGTGTCATACTGATTATCTCACTTGTGAGTTTTACTGCTTGCGGCGGCGGCAGTGAAGATGCTACCAGCACTGTTCCATCCACCGATTATAATGACCCGATCCTGCAAACAACCCTTGATTTAACATTTGGATACGATGGCGTTGTCCGTTACGATAATGCAGCAGGAGGGGAAGCCGGGGATGAGGGCCAAGCTGTTGCTTTTGGCATGGATGGTACCATTTTGGTTACAGGAAGTTCATATAATGGTACGGATAACGATATGGTTATCTGGAAGTATGATACCAATGGTTCGTTGCATCCCAATTTCGGTAACAACGGTATCGTGATTGCGAACAACGCATTTGGTGGAGATAGTAATGATTATGGTGATACGATTGCAATAGACAGTAACGGCAGTATTTATGTAGCAGGATATGCCTACAATGGTACAGATAATGATATGGTTTTATGGAAATATGATGCCAATGGATCTGTCGATATGAGTTTTGGGATAAACGGCATTGTCACATTCGATGGAGGAAGAGGTGGTGATTACGCCCACGACCTAGTTGTTGATAGCAATGGCTCGGTGTTTATAGGAGGTTCTTCTTATGATTTAGGGGGATTTAAAGCAATCATTTGGAAATATGACAGTAATGGCACACTGGACACTCATTTTGGAAATGGGAACGGGTACATCAAACATGGTGTCAATATTATCGACAGCTTGACGGTAAGCTCTACTTCACTTGCGCTCGACCATAACGGTTCGATTATTCTCGCAGGTTACTCTAAAAATCTCAGTAATTACGATTTGGTTGTTTGGAAATGCCACGCCGATGGAACATTGGATACTGGCTTTTCCGAAGATGGTCTTGTTATGTACCGTCCATCGCTTGGCGTATATGAAAGCGATCCTGGTGCATATGTTGCTATAGGAAACGATAATGGTATTTATATCGCAGGTCAGTCAAACGGCGCAATGACTATTTGGAAATACCAATCGAATGGTGCACCAGATACCGCATTTGGCGGTAGCGGTATTGTAACGGCCAATGTGCCGGGTGGTAGTTCTGCACGTGACATAGCTATCGATCAAAACGGCTCGATCTTTATAACAGGACGCTCCGGTTATGCGATGATGACTTTATGGAAATACCATCCCGATGGTACAATAGATCTCAACTTCAATAATGAAGGAGTCGCAATATATACACAGAGCAGTCTAAATTTTGGAGCTGGTGTAATTGTCGATACTAATGATTCTATCTATGTAACAGGTTACTCCTATGATTCAATAGGTATCGATATGCTGTTATGGAAATATAATAAAGAGTAGAAAATAAATGTTAAAGAGTTCCATGTAGAATCGGTCGGTGTACTTGATAGCGTATGTCAATTGATTCGTTAATTTGTTGGAAGATAAATTCGAATTGCAATTAAATACATAAATGCTTGAGTAAAATAGTAAATATAGTTACAATAAACTGTATATAGTACTATTTTATAGTATGAAGGGGTGTTTATGATCTATGGCTATCTCCGTCTCTCCAAAGAGAACAGATCCCTGACGCAACAGAAAAAAAGCATTATGCAATACGCTGAGAATGAAGGCATCGGGATCGATGACTTTATTGAAGTGCTTCCTTACTCCAAAAAGAGAGCCAGGCAAAAACGAATCGATCTGCTCTTGAATAGAGCGTCACGGGGAGATACTCTAATCGTATCCCAACTCTCCATGCTCGGCCGAAATATGTTGGAGGTCCTTAACCTCATTTCAGCGCTCACAGATGAGGGAATCGGTATCCATTTTATTGATCAGCCGGAGCTGAGTACGACAGAACACAACCCGCTGCAAAAAGAGCTTTTCACCATTTACCACTATTTTGCAGAAGCAGAGCGGGCATTTATTTCGACGCGTACAAAAGAGGGCCTCGCCGCGGTGAAGGCCAAAGGGGTCAAACTGGGCCGGCCGAAGGGGCATAAAAACAGGGAACGTGCACTTGACGGTTACCGCGATGAGATCATGGGACTTTTAAACCTGGGGGTCAACCTGACTGCTATACGCAAGATCATTAATCAGAAGATGATTAAGAGTCTGTCCTACTCCAGCTTTAAGTACTTTGTTGACCATGATGCGGAGTTGCTGCATGCACGCCATAATTTCGACAAGCACAGTTTACTGCACTAGAAGAGCAGCGACTTAGTGTGATGCGTATTTTATTGGTTTGTGCTGCAGCTCTAGCGAAGGGGTGAGGTATCCCTCTTCGATCATCAACTCAACCGTCTTTCTGAAAACAGGTGCTGCACTCTGTGCCGCAAACCGATAGGCGATCTTGGGTCGTACGACTGTGACTCCAATCGTATAATTTTTGTTCTTATCATCGGCAAAACCGATAAATGAGGTGTTGTATTTAAACTGGTAGTGACCTTTTTCCGAGATCTGGGCTGTTCCTGTTTTTCCGCCGACGGTAATACCGTCGACCAAGGCTTTTTGCCCGGTTCCTTCCACTGCCGTTTTAACAAGAATACGTTTAACCCGTTCCGCGATCTCGGGGCTGAGAAGTTGAACAGGTTCAGCTGATTCAAGCGCTATTCTTCGTCCGTTTTGCGTAATGAGCTCTTCGGTCAGACGAGGGGTGACCATACGGCCGTGATTGTTAAAAACGTTATAGGCTTTAATCAGTTGGACAAGATTCGCACGCATCGCGTACCCGTAGGCAGCGCTGGCCTTGTAGGTCTCTGAGCTGAGCTGTCGCATGGTCGGGATCTTGCCTTTGTACTCATTGGTCAGGTCAATACCGGATGCTTTTGTGAACCCAAAGTCAAGTAAACCCTGATAATACTCACTGGCACTAAGTCGCTGTGCCAATTGTGCGATACCGATGTTGGAGGAGTAGACAATGACATTTTCAGCACTGAGATAATCTTCTTTGTGCTCATCGGTGATCCATCGCTTACCGATTTTGAAACGGCCGTTATGGACATTGACAACTTCAAAAGGGTTGACTTTCTGGTGTTTCATTAATAGTGAAAAGATGATAGGTTTTAAGACAGACCCCGGTTCAAAGCTGTATTCGACAGCATGCACCTGAAGCGACGCGATATCATCTTTTTGGATATCTTTGGGTTTAAAACGGTTTGAGGTGGCCAGCACCAGCATTTTTCCTGTTTCGGCGTCCATGACAGTGACCATGATCTGTACGGCACCCATTTTTTCTTTCATCTCATCACACATCTGCTCAACCCGTGACTGCAGGGTGACCGGAATGGTCAGTTTGACATCCATACCATTTTCAGCGTATTCCGTCTTGCTCTCTTTGTTGAGGATCATGTACCCGTTGACATCACGAGGCCCACGTTGCAGACCATTTTTCTGTGGTGTCAGTTCCTCATTATAGTTTCGTTCGATCCCTTTCATACCATGGGAACGGGTATAGCCCTGGTCCTCATGTTTTTTGGGGTAACCGATGACGGGTGTGAGCAGGTCTCCGTAGGGGTAAAGACGTGCTTCACCGCTTTCTATCACATCGAGTCCCTGCAGGATATGACGACCGCTGCTTGTTTGATATTCCTTAAAGACATTCAGCCGACGGAGTTCATAGGAAAGTGTCTTGAGGTATTGGGCATGCTGTTCCGAGAGGTTATAACTCAAGGTAACCGTCCCTTTTTTTCGCAACTTTTTACGCAGTTTTTTGACAGGGATATCGCTGTAAATCGAGAAAAGCTGGATAAAAAGCTCTTTTTTGTCCGGATCAAGATTTTTAGTGTTGATCATCGCCTTATACACTTTTTTGGTAATGGCCAGGTGAAATCCGTCGGCACTGATGATGCTCCCGCGTTCTGCATTAGTGGTGTCGGAGGTGAAGAGTGGAGGGAGATTTCGAGGTTTGACAGCCGTGTAGAACATCGTGCTTAAAAAAATTAAAAAGCCGATCACGATAAAGATAAAAAGCAGCAGGATCTTTGAAGATTTGTTATTGTCGTCAAGCATACTGTTTTGTGCCTTTTGTCTATATGCTCCATCCGTGTAGTTACGGCTACAGCGTGAAACCGATTTTACAGATGGGAATGATATGCAGAAATATATCGAGAATATGATTATAACGGTGTTAAATACACCTGAGCATTTATGCCTTTATGTTATAGTTTGGTTTCAGAATTTGAGGAATTAACAGATGCGATTATTGATGCTCTTATTTTTATATGTTACGCTGCTCTTAGGTGTTGAACTTGAATTGGGCAAGATCTACAGCGGCCCTCAAAAATTGACCGCTCCCCAGCTTGGTGTGAGTATGGGCGTTCCCCGTAATTGGGAAGCCGTTGCAAAAAAAGGCGAGGGGCTGCTTCTTTTCCAGCAGGGAACAAAAGACACTATGGTCTTACGTTCAAAGAACCTGACGGTGACAGAAGCGCTTAAGTACCTCAATGAACCACATTATTTGAAAAACCGAACGAAGGTCTTTCCTCAGGAACGTATAGTCAAACTCAATTCACGAATCTACCGTCGTACGTATACAACCAATGGCGGTAAAAATCGAGCAGCTGTACTCATCTATGTCATCTTAGGCCCGCAGGAGAGAGCGGTCGTAATGAAAACAGAGTATGACAGGGCGAACGACAGTGCCATCAAAGCAACCAGCATGAACATTGTGCAAGCGCTCAGTTTTACACCGACTAGGCAGTTGCAAAATGCTTTTCTGGATCTGGAAATGCGTCTGAAAGGAGTTCATATTGCGTATTTGAAACGTGATGGTGCCTATGATGAGAAACGTGAACTTTGGCTCTGCTCGGACAAACGGTATCTGCTACATGAAGATCGGACGATAGCGGGTGGTATGTCCCGAGTCAAAGAACAAAAACTCGGTACCTGGTCGATTGAAGATGAGGTCCTTGTCCTGCAGGGTGAAGATGGCCTTGACCGTCATATTGATGTTGAGCTCAAAGACAATACACTGATCTTAGACGGTCAGCGCAGTTATGAGCTTCAGAATCATGAATGCAAATAGGTTTTTGACCCCCCCCCGTTATTTGAAGCAAGTATGAGAGCTCGACAGTGTTGGCCATCAGTCTATAGACCATTTGTCAGTGATGAATAAGGTCTCTATAACAGTGCAGAGATGATTGACCTCAAATTAATCACAAAACGCTAAAATGTCATCACAATAACAGTGACTCTGCTGACTTAAATACGCATGGAAAATAATGGCTGATCGACAACTCTTTATCTTAACCGCGCTGCTTATCGGTATTAGTATTATTTTTTCATACTCACTTTCGAGTTACATCGTGGTGCTCTTTGGTTACAGTGATTTTCATTTTGTGATCCGCCAGTCTGCGTTCGGTCTTCTCTCTATTTTGATTATGTGGACGCTTGCACAATTGAACCCCGATGTCTGGTTGAAACGTCTCGGACTTTCCCTGTTCATTGGAAGTTTTGTGCTGATGCTTGCGATGCCGTTTATGCCGTCGAGTCTGGTAAGCGAAGTGGGTGGCGCAAAACGGTGGATCAAGATCGCAGGTTTTTCCCTGGCGCCGGTGGAGTTTTTCAAAGTCGGATTTGTCTATTTTCTGGCATGGAGTTTTTCGCGTAAACTGGGGCATCATGGCGGTATGGGGCTGAAACAGGAGTTTCTTCGCATCGCACCCTACCTCGTCTTTTTTGTCTTTGTCATGGCCCTGATCGCGGTCATGCAAAAAGATCTGGGGCAGGTGGTCGTTCTGAGCATGGCACTGCTTTTTATGTTGATCTTTGCAGGCAGCAGCGGAAAGGTCTTTATAACGTTGATGGGGACAGCACTGGCACTATTCCTGGTATTCATCTTTACGGCGGAACACCGGATAGCGCGTATCAAATCCTGGTGGTCTTTGGCGCAGATGCAGCTTGAACCGTTTATGCCGAGCTGGCTGATAAGCAAACTGCATGTCGAGAGTTATTCCGAGCCGTATCAGATCTCACACTCATTGAATGCGATAAACAACGGGGGACTTCTAGGTTCGGGGCTCGCGAATGGTACATTCAAACTGGGCTTTTTGTCAGAGGTCCACACCGATTTTGTCCTGGCCGGGATCGCCGAAGAGTTTGGTTTTCTGGGTGTGATGGTAGTGACATTGCTCTTTTTGGCGATCTTGCAGCGTATTTTCAAGATCGCCAATCGCAGCAGGGATGAAAAAAGTTATCTTTTTAGTATCGGGATCGGTCTGGTCACGGCGTTCACCTTTTTGATCAACGCCTTCGGTATCAGCGGAATTACCCCGATCAAAGGGATCTCGGTGCCGTTTTTGAGTTATGGTGGTTCGGCCATGATCGCGGCGTCAATGGGTATCGGTATGGTGCTCATGGCTTCACGAAAAGTCAAATTGAAAAGTTAGGAATGCGATGAGAGTAGCAATAACAGGCGGTGGAACAGGCGGGCATCTGGCCATAGCAGCGGCACTGCTTGAAGCACTGAAAGCGAAGGGGCATGAAGCGATCTATATCGGTTCGACCTCGGGTCAGGACCGATCCTGGTTTGAGGATGAGGTGCGTTTTGAAAAACGTTTCTTTTTGGACACCAACGGGGTTGTGAATCGCAAATACCTTGGAAAAGTGTGGGCACTGTTCAAGATCTTCCGCGCGGTGTTAACGTCGCGCCGGATCTTACACAAAGAGAAGATCGACGCGGTTATCTCTGTCGGCGGTTATTCCGCAGCACCGGCAACCTTTGCGGCCTATACGAAACAGGTCCCATTTTTTATACATGAACAAAATGCCGTGATGGGACGTCTTAACACGATGATGAAACCCTATGCGCGCGCTTTTTTCAGCTCCTATGAAGAACGTTCTCCGGTTAAGGATTACCCGGTCCGAGATATCTTTTTTTCGACAGCCCGCCTTAGAAAAGAGATCAAGACGATCGTCTTTCTAGGCGGCTCTCAGGGCGCGCAGTTTATTAACAATCTTGCTTTGGAGACGGCCGCAGTCTGTGTCGCCAAGGGTATTAAGATCATTCATCAATGCGGTGAACGTGATTTTGAACGTATCCAGAACGCTTACAAAGATCAGCAACTCGATGTTGAGCTGTACAGTTTTACAAAAGAGCTTCCCGCTTTGATCGAACGAGCAGACCTTGCTGTCAGCCGTGCTGGGGCGAGTACTCTGTGGGAATTGACGGCGAATGGATTGCCGGCACTATTTGTGCCATATCCGTATGCAGCAGGCGATCACCAGTTTTACAATGCACAGTTTCTTGTTGACAAGGGGCTGGGATGGTCGTATCGCGAAAGCGAATCGTACTCCCGTAACCTTCTAGGCATTCTCGAAGACGACCTCGAAGAAAAGAGCCGAGGTTTGATGGCCCTTTGCCATCAAGGTGGTGCCGGTGCCATCATAGACACTATCGAGGAAAATTTGGATGTTAGCTGATCTGGCACAGTGGCTTGTCCAAAACATCTTGGACATGGGCTATATGGGTATCTTTATCTTGATGATGATTGAGAGTTCTTTTATTCCTTTTCCGAGTGAGATCGTTTTGATACCGGCAGGTTACCTGGCCCAACAAGGTGAGATGCATATCATACTGATTTTTCTCGCCGCACTTTTGGGCTCTTTAGCGGGAGCATTTATAAACTATTTTGGAGCTTTGATCATTGGACGTCAATTGTTGATGCGTTTTGGAAAATACATTTTCATCTCCAATTCGGCAATGCTAAAGATGGAGACCTTTTTTCAAAACCATGGTCCTATCTCAACCTTTACCGGTCGTCTGATACCTGGTATACGTCAACTTATTTCAATCCCTGCCGGCCTTTCTAAAATGCCGCTGTTGCCATTTACCTTGTATACGGCTCTGGGCGCGGGTATCTGGAGTATGGTACTAATTTTGTTAGGGTACATACTCGGCGAGAACCAGGAGCTGATTACAACATATCTACACCAGATAACGCTTGCCATACTCGGAACATTGATACTCCTTGTATTTGTCTATATACGACGAAAAGGTAACTTTAAACGTCAAAATTGATCGCTACGGCACAATTTTAGCTAGATTTCATTTTTACCGATTTATACTACGGCGATTTTAGGTCTATAAGGGAATGTTATGATCGAAACGATACAAAATGTCGAGAAACAATTTCAATACATTGACGATATGGTAAATACGCAAACGTACGGGGCACAATTAAAAGACCCTGCATTTATTCAAAACCTTTCCATCGCAGTTGAAGAAGCTTATGTCAGTCTTAATGATGGCATGTGTGAAGAGATAAAAGCGTGTCAGACATGCAGTTATCAACGAAATTATCTGCGCAATATGATGGGTATATTTAACGAGATCGAAGGAGGCGCAGCCCTTTCGAGCACGGTAAAACGCGAACTGTTTACTTTTCCAGAAAAGATCAAAGAGGTGTTGGCTCGGATCGATCAGGTCTTAAAAGAGATCTAATCAGACCATAATGCTCAAGGTGTGACTTAATTTAGAGAGACTATAACAGAGTTTTAGTCCTATTACAGCATCTAGGCGTTATACTTCGGGCAATATTTTTATACACAAGGAGACCTTATGCCACAGATTCCTGGCGGGTTTGAACTTATTTTAATTTTGGCAGTTGTACTGCTTTTATTCGGCGGTAAAAAGATCCCTCAACTTGCAAAAGGGCTAGGTGAAGGTATTCGTAATTTCAAAAAATCGGTAAAAGACGATGAGCCTGAGGTCGCTGCAAAAGATGCAGAGACACAAGAACCTAAAAAAGTAGAAGGTTCTGAGGAAGGTGCGTCAACTGAGGCACCTAAAGAAACGAAACAAGCATAACCATTGAAACAACGTGTTGCAGCACTCCTTAGAGAGCAGTTTGAACGAGATGTTGTTTTAGAGAAGCCAAAAGACCGCTCTTTTGGCCACTTCGCAACACCAGTCGCATTTTCCCTCGCAAAAGAACTTCGTAAATCGCCTATGGTCATTGCTGAAGAATTGGCTTCTTCTTTTGGAGAAGATCCGATGTTTTCTGCCGTAGAGTCGGTTAAAGGGTATATAAACCTACGTCTTTCGGAGTCATTTTTGGACGAGTACGCTTCATGGGCTTTGGAAAATGAAGAAGCCTTTGGTTCTATCGGTGAAGATGAAAAGATCCTGCTGGAGTTTGTCAGTGCCAACCCGACAGGACCGCTACATATCGGTCATGCGCGCGGTGCCGTCTATGGTGACACCCTCCTGCGTCTTGGACGTAAACTCGGTTTTGATATTACGGCCGAGTATTATGTCAATGATGCGGGTAATCAGATTGATCTTTTGGGGCACTCGATTCAGCTTGAAGGCCGTGCGACGATCCTCAACGAAGAGGTTGAGTACCCGGAAAGTTTTTATCGCGGCGATTACATGACCGATCTTGCCAAAGAAGCGGCAGAGGTGTTCGGAACCGAGATCTTTCTTGATGAAAGCCGTCAAAAAGAGTTGGCACTTTGGGCAAAAGACAAGGTCATGGCGATCATCGTCAAGGACCTTGCCGATGTCAATATTCATTTTGACACCTTTGTCTCTGAGGCGTCTCTTTACGATGAATGGGACCGAGTTATGGCCAAGATGGGTGAAGCTGTTTACCAATCTGAGGACAAGATCTGGATCCGTTCTACAGAACATGGCGATGAGAAAGACCGTGTTGTTGTTCGTGAAGATGGGCGACCGACCTATTTGGCCGGCGACATTGTCTACCATAACCAGAAATTTGAGCGCGGGTATCATCACCACATTAACATTTGGGGTGCTGACCACCATGGGTATATTCCTCGTGTCAAAGCGGCCACCGAGTTTCTTGGTTACGACAGTAAGAAGCTTGAAGTTCAGCTTTCGCAGATGGTCAGTCTGTTAAAAGACGGCGAACCCTACAAGATGAGCAAACGTGCGGGCAATGTTATTTTGATGAGCGATATCGTCGAAGAGATCGGCCCGGATGCGTTGCGTTTTATCTTTGCAAGTAAAAAGAGCGACACGCCGTTAGAGTTCGATGTCAACGAGTTGAAAAAAGAAGATAGTTCAAACCCTATCTACTACATTAACTATGCACACGCACGGATTCAGACGATCCTTGGCAAAAGTGAACTCTCTCGCGAAGAGATCATGAAAAGTGACCTGAAAGGGCTTAATGAAGATGCAGATGCACTGCTTTTCGAAGCACTTCTTCTGCCGGAAGTGATCGAAGACGCCTTCGTCTCCCGTCAGGTTCAGAAGATGCCGGAATATCTGAAGTCACTTGCAGCCAGACTGCACAAGTTCTATTACGACTACCGCATCATCGGTGAAGAAGACGAAGCAAAACTGCTCAAACTTTTCCTGGTCGTAGCACTTTCGCTGCGCACCGGCCTTTCAATGCTGGGCATCACCGCAAAAGATAGGATGTGAGCACGGTAAAATAAAAGCCAACTGCTTGGCTTTTATCCGTGCGAAACCAGAGTCGATGTGCGAAGCACCGATGTCGGCTTGGAAATCAATAGAAGGAAGAATTTCCTACTTCCGATAACAAATGCCCTTATGAAGACTTTTTCACAACCTGACTTTTCACAATCTTATGTTCAACAGGAAAATGACAAAAATCCAAATACGATGACGTATCATGGACATAAATGACCTTATGCTCTTTTCTCGAATACGCTTGTTTTAACAGTTCTTCAATTTCAGAATTACTTTCTTGCAACGATACGATATTACTCTGCTCAATAGCATCGACCTTTTTTCTCCTGCTCTCTCCGCTTTCAAATAGAGGGTTAAATGTTTCCATTGGATCTCCTTTATTGAATGAACAAATATTATGACTAAAAATAGTGTTGAAATCGTGAGGGCCAAACCGTGGTGATAGGTGAGAGGCTGCCTTCATAGTTTCTAGTTACGTTACAATTAAAAGATGAAACCTTTATTTGCAGTGACTTTTTCAATGTTGATCAGCAGTGGATTGGCAGCAGATGAATGTACAGCGATGAGGTCTTCTTTTGAAACGGAGGAGGCGGCTTACGACAGTGTTGTCAAGATTGCTATCGCAGGCAACAGTGCCTATAAGATTATCGGTACATTTGTCCAAAAGGGCGAAGCTTTGTTGGCACAATGTCCGAAGATATACTCACTGGACCGGCAGTATACGTTACAACGTAAACTCAAAAAAGCTAAGCAGTTACAACCCAGCTACCGCGTCTTTTCACAATCGCAACTTGCCCAGTATGCTCGAACGCACCCTGAAGAGATCATTGTCTATAAATGGGGAACGATAAGGCCGGTACAATGAAGCAGATACTTATGTCAATCGGATTGGCTGTTGTTTTTTTGAACAGTGGACTTTTGGCTAAGAACTGCAGTGACTACGAAGCTGCCTATGATCTGGCGCAATACACGATGAAAGAGAAGGGTATGATCTCATATCGCAACAGTTATGACCTGGTCAATGACCTTATTGATTTTGCGACAGACTACCTGGCATATTGTTCACAGAACATAACGCTGGCCGAGCAGTACCAGATACAACAGGTCATTAAAAGAGCAGATAAAAAACGCAGAGATTATTTCAGCGGGGCGGTACGGGAGTACCATGCTATTTACGGCATCCGACCCAATGTGACTGAGATCTATCAAGATGGCAGTTTCTCAGGTGGTTCGAGCGGTGGGGCGTCAGGGTATTCATCACCACCGCGTTTTCCGCCGGTACGGCAGCCTCAAATGCCGCCGGTGCAACATTGAGGGTGATCACTAAGAAAGATTAAATCTGCTTGGTTATAATTCCGTTGCATCTCTCCTCATCGCTTAACAGGATAAAGCAGGGCCCTCCTAAGGCCTAGCTCGAGGTTCGAGTCCTCGTGGGGAGACCATTTCTTGACACCTTTACTTTAGATTTTCTATTTTTTCTATTTTTTACAAAATTATTAGCATTTTACCATCGTGATACAAGTGCCAGGTTGACCTTCGTATATTCAGGGACGGTCGTACCATCTACGGTGTTTGAGTTACTCGACATTTGGCCTGAAAGGTCGATCTGGAACCATTTAAGACCGATACCTAACCCTGCCGTATAAATAAGACCTGCATTATCACCGCTATGTAGATTTTGCATCAAACCGCCTCTCAAAGAGAGTGCAAAAAGCGAGGTAAAAGGTTCATAATTTATACCGCCGCCGACCATTTGACTTTCTACCCCCTCTGTTAGAAGGGTATTGCTGGTCAGGTCGATGTCAGCTGCAATCTGAAGAGATTCAAAGATATTGTATGCCAGACCTGCACGGACCATTGGGTCAATTGTGTATTGTGTGCCGTCATAAAATTCGAATTTCGGCGAGTTGAGGTTCTTTCCAACAAGCCCCAGTGTCAAGTCATAGGAAAAAGAGGGTTGGTAAGCAATTCCAAGATCCATGCCCACATTGGAACTCTGTTTATCTTTTTTGACGTCTGTTCCATTATTTATTTGGCCGGAGTTGTCAATTTTGTATTGGTCTGTATAGGTAATGGCTTGCATGTATTTGAGTGCACCACCAACCATAATGTTTCCAAGTGTTGTTTCAAAATTGTACCCATAGGCGATAGGTACTTCTACCAGAGCGGCACCTGTTACATCCATATAAGTTAGACCCTGATTGATTGCATATTCAATGGATTGCGCTTCATATTGCAACTGCAAGATAGGATTACCGTAAAGATCAAGGTAGACGCCATTATTGTCAAAATAGAGTTGATTATGTGCTTGATCAACAACAGCAGTAGCTGCTGAATCAGAACTGCCAAAGACCCCAAACCCAAATCCGTAGACTTGCGCACCAAGATAACCTTGCGGTGCAATCGTAACAGCATTCCCGTTCATATCAATGATGATTCCAGTCCCATCTATAAGGTTCTGTTGGTCTTCAGGGGTCAATGATAATACATTCTGGGAGGCTTTATCAAGGGTGTCTATGAAACCACTGTTCTCCAATTTAGTAACGGATGCCAGTGCACCATGGTCATAAGTGCTGATCCCACCACCTAATGAGACTTCAATACTGTAAGGTGTTTTAGCCAACAGAGCAGGATTATTGTAGGCAGCGATAGAACCGGTAGAATTTGCTACAGCAGCTCCACCCATTGAGACAGATTGATAACCGAGTGTTTCAAATTTAATGGCGTGAAGCGTGCTTGCGCTTAACAGTACAACAGTCGATAATGATAACGATACTCTTGAAAACATAGAGACCTCTTACAGTATTAAGATTAGATGCATAATCATAGCATAAGCGGATTATCTGCATGTTACAGGTATCTGTTTAAAAAGTGCTTTGAATTTATTTCAGCTGAGTATCTTACAAAGGATGATAAATCAACACTATGCTAGGATTATAAACTAAAAAATCAAGTATACAGGATAGTGTATGGTCAAGGTCGCTGCAATTCAGATGTCAATGACAGAGAATCAGGATGAGAATGTCGAGAATGCTGAACAAAAGGTTAGAGAAGCTGCCGCCAATAAGGCGCAGATCATTTTGCTGCCTGAGCTTTTTGAGGGTCTCTATTTTTGTAAAGATATGGACACAAAGTATTTTTCCTGGGCAAAAGAGCGTGAGGGCCATCCGTTGATCGAACGGTTCAGCGCCTTGGCAAAAGAGCTGAATGTGGTCTTGCCACTCAGTTATTTTGAAAAGGCAGGTGACGACTATTTTAATTCGCTTGTCCTTATCGATGCCGACGGTGCGGTGCTTGAAAACTACCGAAAGACCCATATCCCAAGCGGCCCCGGCTATGAGGAGAAGTTCTATTTTAAACCGGGCGATACCGGATTTAAAGTGTGGCAGAGTGCGTACGGCATGATCGGTGTAGGGATCTGCTGGGACCAGTGGTTCCCGGAGACAGCCCGCTCTCTTGCTCTGCTGGGTGCAGAACTGATCTTTTACCCAACGGCGATCGGCAGTGAACCTGAAATCCATGTCGATTCCAAAGCGCATTGGCAGCGTGTCCAGGCCGGTCATGCCGCTGCCAATACCGTCCCGGTGATCGCGGCAAACCGCATCGGTGTGGAAGAGGGCGAAAGCTGCACCTTGACCTTTTACGGTTCGTCGTTCATGACGGATTATACCGGTGAGAAGGTAGCAGAAGCTTCCCGCGACAAAGAGGAGATACTCTACACAGAGTATGATCTCGAGAGTAACCGAAAGCAGCGGGAGTATTGGGGTCTTTTCAAAGACCGTCGTCCTGAGATGTACGGTGAGGTGTGCAGATCATGATACGCCTTGCATTTCTTCTTACGCTTACCGTTATGCTTTTTGCACGGGGGTACGAGGCACCGGAGAACCGCTCACAAGCTAAAAAACTGATCAAGATGATACATCTTGACTATAAGACCACGATGCTGAACGACTGTCAGTATGTCTATGATCCAAAGTCCTGTATGGATATCACGATTGTCGATACGGCTACCTGCAGTGTAGAGCAGCAAAAGCAGAGGATGCAATGGATACAGGTCGTTCCCGATACATTTTATGGGCGTACGATGGCCTGTATGAATGAGGATATATGTGTCAGTGAGTTCACCGGTAAAGCCTATAGAGGAAAACTCTGCTGCCGTCTGACGAATGCCAAATACAGAGAGATGGAAGCAGACCTGTATAACCTTATCCCTGTGGTCTCTGCTATTGCCGATTTGCAAGAGGGCAAGGCATTTGGAGAGGTGGCTAAACCAACGCATATGGTTGGAAACGTTAAAATTGACAGTGCGTTTATTGAGCCGCCGGATGAGCGCAAAGGGGACATTGCCCGTGTCTATCTCTATATGGACCAGCGTT
Organism: Sulfurimonadaceae bacterium; assembly: GCA_041553195.1. Lineage (GTDB taxonomy): Bacteria > Campylobacterota > Campylobacteria > Campylobacterales > Sulfurimonadaceae > Sulfonitrofixus. The sequence goes on along the minus strand of JBFEJN010000002.1, from coordinate 48,771 downwards.
ATGATCTACAGCTCACACCGCAGGAGAGGGCACTGTTTGAGCGCTGGCATGCCCTTGATGCCGTCGATGCGAAAGAGTGCGCCATCGCCAAGATCATTAAAAAAGTCCAAAAGGTCGCCAACCCTTGGATCGATGAAGGGTGTAAAAAACAGTAGCCTTCTGCTGTCTCAGGGTTTCGGCAGCCCCTCTATCATCTCCTCGGGTCTGATCTCTTCCAGGAGTAGTTTAAAATCGTCAAGGCTGTAGAGCCTGATGGTCTCATCTTTCAATGACATAAGCTCATTCGAAAAACCGCGTTTGGATACGAGCACACATTCATCCGCCTCGAAACCGGCGAGCGCACATTTCTCTTTTAGTTTTGTAAGCTCGCTTTTGTTGATCTTGGTGTTGGTATATTTGCACTCGGCAACAATGACCTTTCCGGAGACGGTCTTCGCCAAAATATCGATCTCGACCTGTCTGTCCCAGTAGCTTCCCACTTCTACGATAGGGTCGTCGCTAAACTCTTTTTTAAGCAGTTCGATGGAAAGCTGCTCAAAGACCAGACTGCTGAAACCCTGTTCCCGGTTCGCAAAACGTTTTTTTGTCTCCGCATAGTCACCGACCTCAATACGTTTGGAAAGCGGGGCGACAAAGGAGAACCAGAACCGCATAAAGGGGGTAGTAAAGTTGAGTTTGTCGGAGATCTGGTGCTTTTCGATCTCTTTTTTGAATTTTTGGTTCGGGTACTCTTTTTCGGGCGGTAATTCCCGAGAGACCTCGCGCTCGATGATCCCTGTGTGGCAGAGATAGTCTATGGCGGCATGGCCTGTTTTTTCAGAGACACGGGCACGTTTGTAGGCGGAGTGTGTTCTACGGTCGCCCAGGGCGATAGCGCTTAAGAGGGCCTGGTTGAGGGTGTCGCCGAGTGTGAGGTCTAAAATAAGGTTGTGCAGGTGTCCGTAGTTGTCCAGAATGAGCTCTTCGATAAGGGCTTGCAGGGGAACGTCGGTGTCGATCTCCCAGCCCAGTCCGCCAAAGACGGCAAAATATTCGACGGCTTCTTCAAGCGAGTTGGGATAGTTTCGAATGTAAAACGAACGAAACTGCTGCAATAAAGAGGGTTGGGTCGCGATGATGGTCAGGCCTTTTAATTAATTGGCTTAATTATAGCAAAAGGCTAGAGCTCGCCACCCCATTGCAAGGTATCCAGTCCATATTTTTCACGCAGAGAGGAGGTGCTTTGCGTCAGACGGTGACGCTTGGTGTCCTCTTCATACTCGAGCAGTGAAAAGGTGTGGTGGTTGCTCTGGGTAAAGGCCGAACAGGAGAGGCCTATCCTGATTGCTTTGAGATGGGGGTGAATGTCTGCTTTTTGAAAAAGTTCAAGCAGCGTGGTGCGCAAAAACGGTTCGCTGAAGAGACGGTTTATCGTCACCGCGGTATGGTTTTTCTGGCGCATTTCATAATGGATAGAGAGGCTGTAATGCGTGGGGTGTTTCTGCATTCGCACCAGGGCATGTGAGAGGTGGCGAGAGAGAATGATGACACGGCGTTTGAGCTCTTTTCGGTCGATCTCGGGGTCAAAGGTACGCGAGATACCGATGGACTTGCGCTCTCTCTCCTGCTGCAAGGGGGTTCTGTCGATACCGCAGACCCGCTCGTAGAGATCTTTTTGCGATTTTGTGGCGTGTAAAAAGATAGCGGGATGAGACTGTATCTCTCCCAGTGTCGTCAGCCCTCGGGCAAGAAGGGCCGCTTCTGTCTTGCGGCCGATACCGGGAAAGGCCTTGAGCGGTTTCTCTTTTATAAAGGCGTTGACCTCATGTGGATAGACGACTTTTGTACCGAAGGGCTTGGCGTCATTGGTTGCCATTTTTGCGGTGAACTTGGAGTAGGCGGCACCGATAGAGAGCGGCAACTCCAGGACTTCCATCGCCTCTTTTTTAAGGTCGTCTATGAATTTGGGCACCTCTCTGTCGTCGACCCAGCCGTCCAGGTCCCCGTAAAACTCATCGATACTGCCTTGTTCTATAACGGGAATACGCGCTTGTAAAAAATGTTTTAACCTATGGGAGAGCTCCTGGTACAGTTTCATGTTGGGCTGTTTGATGATGATCTCGGGACAGAGCCGAAGGGCCTCGTGAATGGTGCAGCCGGTTTTGATGCCGTAGGCTCTGGCCTCATACGAGGTGGTTGTCAACATGCCGCGAATGCGTCCGTCGGGATCAATGAACTTGCCGAGGTCATTGTGTCTGGACGATTGATGTTCAAAAAAGTAGGCAGGGACAAAGGCGCCGCTGTTGTCAAGACTGAGAAATTGACGGCTCTTCTCATGCGAAAAGATCTTGGTGTCCCCCCGTCCGCCAATTCCCACCGGTCTGCCTTGCAGACTGGGGTCAAGGGTACGTTCTGCAGAGACAAAAAAACAGTCGAGATCGATGTGTATTTTCATACCATGAGTATACTGGTTTAGCCGGTATTCTGAACGAATTATGGCAATATGAAATTGTTTGGACAAATACCAAAATATTTTGAATAAACAAGCGTATTAAAAGTACTAACTCCCGCGTATTAAGGTGAATCGGTATAAGATGTTTTCAAGTATTGCAGAAGATTTTGTGAACGTTTGCTTTGGAAGGAATAATGTATGTGGTTGCGTACGAGTTGTGATTTTACATTCGACATTGAAGTACCGACACCTTTTGTCCTGATGTTACGTCCGAGAAGTGGTGCAAACCAGTGGATAGCCTCGGAAGAGTATAAGATCGTTCCGAGTGTGCCGGTCCTGGAGTTTACGGATATCTATGGCAACCTTTGCCAACGACTGATAGCGCCGCCAGGTGCCTTTTCCATCCATACGGCTGCAGAAGTCATGACGCCTGATCATGTCGATGAGGCCCCCGGTGCACCGTTTATAGAAGTGCAGAATTTACCGGAATCGGTGCTCACCTATCTTTTGCCAAGTCGTTATTGCGAGGCGGAACATTTTAGCAAGATGGCCAGTGAGATAACTGCCGGGGAACTGCTGGGCTACGATCAGGTCCGTGCTATTACACAATGGCTGCGCAACAACATTCGTTTTGAACCTGAACACAGTGATGTTCAACTCTCTGCCATCGAAGTCAATACAAGACAGTCGGGTGTATGTCGTGACTTTTCGCACTTGGCAATTGCTCTGTGCCGCAGTCTAAGCATCCCGGCCCGAATGGTCGTGGGCTATCTTCACGGTTTGCAGCCGATGGACCTGCATGCCTGGTTTGAAGCGTTTGTAGGCGGCCGATGGTATGCTTTTGATGCAACACAAATCGAAGTAAAAGGGGGATATGTAGCTATTGGCTACGGGCGGGATGCAGCGGATGTCGCTATATATAATCAGTTTGGACCTGCTTTATTCCCTACATCAAACCTTGTACAGGTCGAACAGATTGAGGAAAACCATGCAGCGCTATAAAATTATCCATCGTACCTACTATAACTATTCTGCCAATGTAACACTTGGCGCACAGACCTTACTGTTGCGCCCCCGAGAAGGTCATGAACTCCGTATTGAATCTTTTGCGTTGAAAAGCAGGCCCGAAGCGAAACTACTCTGGCACAGAGATGTGGAAGGAAATTCCGTTGCTACTGCCACTTTTGAACAGAGCACTCGGCAACTCTATATTGAAAGTGAAGTGGTCATTCAGCAATACAATGAGTCTCCGCTGGACTTCATTGTCGCGGATTATGCGATTGCTTACCCTTTTTTATACCAAGCGGATGAGATGTTCCTGCTGTCACCCTATATGCTTCTTCCCGATCAGCAGACGCGGGGGATTTTGAACCGTTGGGTAGAGAATGTATGGAAAGTCGGTGAAGCGATTCAGACCTACACCTTGCTTCAGGGACTTGCCGCACACATTTATCGGACACTGCTTTACAAAGTACGCGAAGAGCCAGGTGTCCAAACAGCAGTGGAGACACTGACGTTGGGCTCCGGCTCCTGCCGTGATTTTGCAGCTCTTTTTATGGAAGCGGTAAAGTGTTTGGGGCTGGCTTCGCGGTTTGTCAGCGGTTATCTCTATGCCCCTCTGATGTCCGATCAGATCGGATCGACCCATGCCTGGGCTGAGGTCTATATACCTGGCGCTGGTTGGAGAGGATTTGACCCCACGATAGGCGATATTGTCGGTAAGGACCACATACCGGTGGCAGTCGCCCGACTGGCTGAATCTGTACCTCCGATTTCCGGGACCTTTGCCGGAGTAGCAGAGTCGAGCCTGGATGTCGGCGTATGGGTCACGCAGTGTTGATGGCATAAGCTTTCACGCGGACTACCGGACTTAAAGTCGATTCAGCAATTCACTCTTTTTCAAATTAAACTCATCCTCTGTCAGCGCGCCTGCATCGTGTAGACGAGAGAGCTTCTCAATCAGATCAATAATGGCATCTGCTGATTCATTGTGCAGCGTGCCTGTCTCCGCCTGCATTGGCGTTGATGGGACAAGATCATGATAGGTTGGTTCTGTAGTGTCTGCAGGCAATGCAGGTTCGGCAAAATTGTTTTGTACCGGCGGTTGGAGGTTTCCGGGACCTGAAACAATCGGCAGGCTGGATACGGCGATCGTACCGTACTGACTGCTGAACGTTAGTGATGTATCGCCGCCTTGTTGCTGGGAGACACCGCTGATGTTGTTGTCCAGCGTATCGTAGATAGTGACTTCCCCGTTCACTTCGACCGCAAGTCGGTGAGGGAAGATAGCATAGCGGATATTGTTTTGACCGCCACTGCTAAAGGGTGTCCCCAACTCTACCGGCCACCACTGGTTGCTTGCTCTGCTTCCAGCAGGTGCTACCGGGAAGATGATCATCGTTGCCAATGCATTTGAGATCTCTGTACAGAGATTGTCGACAGTGTTTTTAAGCGCATAGTTGAACATGTCGCCGACCATGGTCATACCACCTTTCATCCACTGCCCCGAACCCCCGAGTTCGGGAGAGTTGAACTGGGCCATGGTCCCCCCGCCGTTATTGACAGCGCCGATCATATAGATGACGGTATCTGTACTTAGATTATAGCGTTGTGAGAGATCGTTGACCAGGCCTTGACCTTCTGGTGTGAGTTGTTGCATAGTTGTTCCTTGGTTTTGTGACGTGTGTCTGGTTGTAAGGGTTATCGAAAGCGTGTTAATTCTAATCGGATGCAGTTATGGGTGCAAAATAGCATTGCTGTGTTGTTGGCATTATAGTGTTACTTTGCCAAAAGATAGATTGTGATAAGAAGCATGTCTAATCTTGACTGTTCAAGCGGGACATAATTGTCTATTTGTGTCATATAAGCATTCAAAGGGAATGTATTAAAACTTAAGCAGTCTGGTTAGCGTTCATGGAACATAAATGCTATAATCTATCATCATTACAGGATTATCAGTACTATATAATGAGCTCATTTTGAAAACACTGATAATCTTGTAATGATGTCGTCTCCCATTAGATTAAGACAATTGCGCATCGCAATAAGGAAAAACCATGGCATTAAAAGTAGTCCTTTCACATAAAACACATTATTCATACGATAGGTATATATCACTTTCTCCACATACAATCAGGCTTCGTCCGGCACCGCACAGTAGAACACCTATTGATGCGTATTCCATGAAGATCACGCCGGAAAACCATTTTATCAACTGGCAGCAGGATCCTTATGGAAATTACCTTGCCCGAATCGTTTTTCCGGAAAAAGTCAAAGAGTTTGGAATCGAGGTCGAGGTTATTGCCGATCTTATCTCGATCAACCCGTTTGATTTTTTTGTCGACACCTATGCAGAGAACTTCCCGTTTGACTATAAACCGGAACTCAAAGCCGAGTTGACACCTTATTTTGAGATTACAGATAAGGGGAAAAAACTTAAAAAGTTTATTAAGTCTCTTGACTTGAAAGAGCGTAAGGTCAACGACTTTTTGGTCTACCTTAACATGGAGATCTACAAATATCTGAATTATACGGTCCGTCTCGAACCGGGGGTCCAGACCTGTGAAGTGACACTTGACAGAAAACTCGGAAGCTGTCGGGACTATGCCTGGCTTTTTGTACAGGTCTTACGAACACTTGGCCTTGCTGCACGTTTTGTATCGGGATACCTTGTCCAACTTAAAGCGGACGAAAAATCACTGGATGGTCCAAGCGGACCGGAAGAGGACTTTACCGATCTGCATGCATGGACAGAGGTCTATCTGCCAGGTGCGGGCTGGGTCGGTTTGGATGCTACAAGCGGTCTCTTCGCAGGCGAAGGGCATATTCCTCTTGCCTGTACCGCGCACTATGAAAGTGCGCATGCTATTGAGGGGTTGAGCGATAAGTGTGAAACGGAATTCGAGTATTCAAACACGGTTACGAGAATCTTTGAATCGCCAAGGGTGACCAAACCATACAGAGATGACCAGTGGGATGCGATCAACAAACTGGGCTTTAAAGTTGACAGAGAGTTACAGAAAAACGATGTGCGTTTGTCTATGGGTGGTGAGCCGACATTTGTCTCTATTGATGATATGGAGTCTGAACAGTGGAATACGGCTGCAGACGGCCCGGAAAAAAGAGCATTGGCGGACACGCTTTCTCGTAAGCTGCTTAAGTCATTTGGTAAAGGCGGTATGCTTCATTATGCTCAGGGTAAATGGTACCCGGGCGAACCCATACCACGATGGCAGACTTCCATCGTCTGGCGAAAAGACAAATTGCCGATCTGGAACGATCCGAACCTGTTTGCTGACATGAACTCAAGTTATGAATATACGAATGCGGATGCGCAGAAGTTTCTTGAGACCTTGGCATCAACGTTGAAAGTCCGTAAAGAGAATATTGTCACGGCTTACGAAGATCCGGTGCATTATATTATGAAAGAAGCGCAGCTTCCGGTTGACATTGACCCTACGGAGTATGACATCGATGATGCCTCTGAGCGTCGCAATATTGCCAAAGTATTGAGTCAGGGGCTCAGTACACCGGTCGGTTATGTCTTGCCGTTGAATTATGGCGAAGATGCATGGGCAAGCTCTGCCTGGACCTTTAGACGCGGACGTCTGCTCTTGATCCCTGGGGACTCGCCATTGGGCCTTCGTCTGCCGATGGACTCCCTGGTCGAAAACCCCGAACATGAGTTGGCTCCGCATTTTGAACCGGACCTGTTCGCAAAGGCACCAAAACTTAAAAAGTTTTTGAACAAAGCGGCAAAACGTGCTGAAAAAGCAGATGAGGTCAAGATCAAAAACGATCCCAACAGTATGTTTGTACGTACCGCCATCAATATTCAGGTACGTAACGGCAAGCTCTATATCTTTATGCCGCCGTTAAACCATACGAGTGCGTTTCTGGATCTTGTTGCTTCGATCGAAGCAGTCGCTAAAAAACTGGACATCAAAGTCGTTCTGGAAGGGTATGAGCCACCGCATGACCTGCGTCTTGAGACCATTAAAGTGACACCGGATCCAGGGGTTATTGAAGTCAATATTCAACCGATGACCAGCTGGAAAGAGTTGCGTGACAACCTTTTTACACTCTATAAAGATGCCAAGGAATCGCGACTTGGGACAGAGAAATTTATGCTTGACGGTAAACATACAGGAACGGGTGGCGGAAACCACGTTACCATTGGTGCGATGAAACCGGAGGACAGTCCTCTTCTCAGACGTCCGGAGCTTTTACGAAGCCTTATTACCTTCTGGCAACACCACCCTGGCCTTTCCTACCTTTTTTCAGGGGCCTTTATCGGTCCGACTTCACAGGCACCGCGTGTGGATGAGGGACGACTTGAAAATCTTTATGAACTTGAGATCGCATTTTCGCAAATACCGCAAGACGGCGATGTCCCTTTTTGGATTACCGACAGACTTTTCCGTCATATGCTGACGGATATTACGGGGAACACGCACCGTTCAGAGTTCTGTATTGACAAACTATACTCACCGGACTCCAGCAGTGGTAGGCTAGGTATTTTAGAGCTTCGTGCGTTTGATATGCCGCCACACGCAAGAATGGCGCTGCTGCAGATGCTGCTCATACGCACATTGGTGTCACTGTTCTGGCGTAAACCGTACAAACATAAACTGGTCCGATGGGGAACACAACTGCACGACAAGTTCCTGTTGGAACATTATGTCAAAGAAGATGTCAAAGATATCGTCGAGTTTTTAAATAATGAAGGGTATAATTTCGAACTTGATTGGTTTGACCCATTCTTTGAGTTCAGATTCCCGCTTTACGGAATGGCAACGATCGAAAACGTGCATCTTGAACTGCGCGCCGCGATCGAGCCTTGGCATGTTCTTGGAGAAGAGAGCGGTTCTCAGGGAACAGCCCGTTATGTTGACTCGTCACTTGAACGTGTCCAGATCAAAGTAAACAACTTTGTTCCGGAACGCTATGTTTTGACCTGTAACTCGGTAGTTATTCCAATGAGTCCGACCGGTGTCGAAGGCGAGTTCGTTGCCGGTGTCAAATATAAAGCGTGGCAGCCATGGTCAGCGTTGCATCCGACAATCGGTGTAGACACACCGTTGGTCTTTGATATTGTTGACAAATGGAATGAACGTTCTATCGGCGGCATGACGTACTATGTTTCCCATCCTGGCGGACGTACGTATGACACCTTCCCTGTCAACAGTAACGAAGCTGAATCGAGACGATACAACCGGTTCCAGCCGTTTAACCATACGCAGGGGCAATTGGAATATGTGACACCTGCTTTTATCGAGCAGCGTCTTAAGCATGTCAATGGCGCAAAACGTGCCGTATTGGCCAAAGAGAAAGATACGGACAAAGTCTTCTTATTCGAAGAAGTGTCTGCAAGTGTAGAGTATCCAAACACCTTAGACCTAAGAAGAAAGTGGGCCAAATAGTCAATGCAGATTTTTGATAGTTATGTTGCAGAATCATCTCTGGATGAGATATATGATGATGAGCAGACTATCAAGGCGTGTTGGCAAGGGATCATTGATAATATCGAAGATGCCGGTTTAGAGGTACTTAAAGAGAAACAGGCAGAGATTGACTGGCACCTTGAAAATAATGGGGTGACCTACAATATCTATGATGATAATGACAAGCCTGCAAACCGCTTATGGAAATTCGACCCTATCCCGTTTGTGATCGAAGGCGAAGAGTGGGAGGAGATCAAAAAAGGTCTTCAACAACGGGCCAAACTTTTCAATCTTATATTGCGCGATCTCTACTCCGAACAGCGCTTGATCAAAGACAACATCATTCCGGCAGAAGTTGTCTTTGCGCACAAGGGGTTTTCAACAGAAGTCTTTGATTTTGGTTTCAAAGAGGATTTTAATCTCAATCTCTATGCGGCTGATATCGCCAGAGGGCCCGACGGAAAGATGTGGGTCATCAGTGACAAAACGCAGGCACCTTCGGGGCTTGGCTACACGATCGAAAACAGATTGACGATGAATGTTGTGGCGACGGAGCTTTATCCGAATATCGAAATAAGACGACTTGCCCCTTTTCTGGGAGACTATAAAGAGCTTCTCAAAGATCTGACCGGGGGCGATATTTCCAAAGCAACTTTTTTGACTCCAGGGCCTCACAATGCGACCTATTTTGAACATGCCTTTTTAAGCTCTCATCTGGGTATCGATCTTGTCCAGGGTGAAAATCTGCTTACGAAGAACAACGCGCTGTGGCGTAAAAACCTGAGTGGACTCAAAGAGGTCAAAACTGTCCTGAGTCGGGTGAATGATAGATATACTGATCCTCTTGAGTTGAATAGCAGTTCAAGGCTTGGTGTTGCCGGTCTTGTCGGTGCTATGCGAAATGACAACGTCAATATGGTCAATCCAATCGGAAGTGCCGTTGCCGAGAATGTCGGTTTGAACCCTTTTATGAAAAAGATCGCACAATATTTTTTACAAGAGGAGTTGATCCTGCCTCAAATAGCAACATGGTGGTGCGGTCAAAAAAAAGCGCTCGAATATGTGCTGAAGAACCTCGATAAACTGATTATTAAAAAAATAGACAGAACGGAAAAGATTCAGATCTATTTCGGAAAACAACTCTCTAATGATGAACGTACAGAACTGGCCGGGCTGTTGATCCGCAGTCCACATCAGTATGTTGCACAAGAAGAGGTTGAATTTTCAACGGTCCCTTATTACTCCAACGGCAAGGTTGAACCTAGAAAAGCTGTTATCAGGGCATTTTGTCTGAAAAGAGGCGATGCTTACAATGTAATGAACGGCGGATTGGTACGGATGTCCAATAACAAAGAGAATCTCTTCCTCTCTTTAAAGCAAGGGGGGATCAGTAAAGATTTATGGATCTTGGGAAAAGAGACCATTCAGATAGATCCGGTTAATACGCTTGAAAACAGACATTATTCAGAGACATCGATCGACCAGATATCAACCCTAAAAGCAGAAAATCTATTTTGGCTCGGTCGGTACTTGTCGCGATCGATCGCAACGACCAGACTGATCTTGCATGTTATCAAGAAGATCACGAATTTTTATCGCTATGAGGTGGTTACTTCGAAAGAGTCACAAGTCATTCTGCATAAGGCCTTAACCCATATGACGATGACATACCCCGGTTTTTTGGATACGGGGAAACAAGATACACTTGAAGCTTTTCCGATGGATGAGATAACATCAGTTGTCAAAAACGGCAACCGGTCGGGCTCGCTCTCCTTTACCATCTCAATGCTTTCGATTGCCAATATAAACCTGAAAGATATTTTGACGACTGAATCATGGAACCTTTTCACGCAGATACAAAAAGAGTGGTCTGTTTTTTCAGACCGGAAACTTGATTCGACCCTCGTCGTTGCAAGTGAACTTGAAAAAATATTGATCTATTTGATGGCCTATAAAGAGCTCGTCAATGAGAGTATTTTTAAAGAGCAGGGACTGATCCTGTACGACATCGGTTTTAAGATCGAATCAGCCTTATTAATGGTCTCCAAAGCACGCTCGATGCTCTGTCTACGGTTAGAGAAGGCGATAGAACATGATGTCTTGGAAGCGATGCTCAATTCTATAGCAGGTTTTAATGCCTATAGAGCCCATTATAAAAGTGCTATTACCCTTGAGAATGTTCTGGAATTCTTACTGCTCAATGCCCAGTACCCTAAATCGTTGATGTACATGACACACACACTTTTAGAGGACTTTGCATTACTGCCGAAGGCTCAAATAACATGGACCAAATATGAAAAAACGATTCTTGCCGCACAGGGTCTTTTGGAGTCCATAGAGATAAAGGACCTTCTTGAGATTAAAGATGATGACGGGGTATATCTGGAACTTGACAAGGTGTTATCAAAATTATCTGACCTATATCTGGAGTGTTCTGATGCATTTTCACACACCTACTTTTCGCACAATGATGAGTGATCATGATATTTGATATCTACCACAAGACAGAGTTCCACTATCAAAGCAGTGTGACCTTTAGTCATAATATCGCGAGACTTAAACCAAAGGATACTGCACATCAAAAAGTCCTGGATTTTTCATTAGAGATAGACCCTGAAGTGTATGAATCATCGGATTTTATCGACATGTTCGGCAATACAAATACGCATATGTTGGTCAGGGCCCCTCACAAAGTCCTTTCCGTGACCGGAAAATCCAAAGTAGAGATATTTCCAGAACAGATCGAGGCTTATCTGCAAGGGGCAAAAAGAAATAGCATTACCTATGCAGAGGCGATAACACGATTGTCGAGTTTTCATAAAGATGATCTGTATGCCAAACAGTTTCTTTTTGAATCCGATCTGATTCCCTACGGTTCCTCAAAGATTGAGGCCTATGCCCGCGAATCGTTTCAAGACAACCGGGATCTTTTTGAAGCGGCAGAGGAGTTCATGGGGCGCATTTTTAACGACTTCGCATTTTTATCGGGTTTTAGCGATATTACCACACCGGTGGAAGAGATCTTTGAAGCTAAAAAAGGGGTATGTCAGGACTTTGCACAATTCGCGATCTCCGCATTACGAACCATTGGTTTACCGGCTAAGTATATGAGTGGTTACATTGAGACATTGCCGCCTGAAGGCGAAAAGAAACTCTTTGGTGCCGATGCTTCTCATGCCTGGTTTGCGGTCTACATTCCCAATGCCGGCTGGGTAGAGTTTGATCCGACCAATAACATTATTCCGAAAGAACAGCACATACTATTGGGTTCAGGAAGAGACTATCATGACATCTCACCGCTTAAAGGTGTTGTGTTCAGTAGCGGTAACAGTAAGTTGTCGGTTATGGTCGATGTACGCCAAGAAGAACAAAAATAACACTTGCTTGCACGTAATGTATATTGCGTAGTGGGGACAATGTCCCTACAGACAGTTGCTATCCAATAATGATCTTATCGATTTTCTGGTTAAGCTCCGTGAGGCGTTCATCCTGTGTTTCAAGGGGCTCAGCAGACTGCTCCGGTGATGTCTCATGGTCACTCAACAAATATTCTGTAAGGGCATCGATTTTATTGTACAAAGATGCGATGATCTCTTCGCCTTCTCCTTCATGAAAACGTATGCGATAATCTGCTTCTTCGACAACTTTCCCTAATTTAAAAAATGAGTCGCTTATGACTTGATGCTCTCGCATCGAGCTGGCATACCAGATCTCACCAATAAGTGATTGTGCATGATCGATCAGCTTGTAATCAATTTCCAAATGATTGTTGTATGTGTTCGCAAAGAGTCCATGCAGCTCGATGATCTCGCCAAATGCCTCATTGTCAAGAAGATGACGGCAGATAATTGCATTTTCTCTGGCATAGGTGAGGATGTTCAAGATGTTAGCATTATGGTCACCAAAGATCGCCTGTTTTAAAAAGTCATAAGCGTTGGTGTATTCCAACGCGATATCATATTTGTCATACAACTTGACACCGGCCATTTTATCGATATCGATGACGTTGTCATATGCGATGTTGATCTCACACAAGGTGGTCGCTGTACGCTCTAAATATCTTCCTAGCCAATATAAGTTAGTCGCTACATTTCCTGTGACATATTTTTCCATACTATAACTCCATTACCCAAGTGTCTTTAAATCCGCCGCCTTGTGAGGAGTTGACCAAGTAATTCCCCTCTTCAAGCGCATATCTGGTTAATCCGCAATTCCAGACTTTTACATCTTCTCCTGCGACAACATAGGCTCTAAAATCCGATTTTCTATCTTGTAGATCTTTGTTGAGGTAACATTTTTCATCATAAAACTCAATCAACTCCTGGGCGATAAATCGTCTTGGATTCGCTTTGACAATGCTTTTGAGATCGTCGATCTGGATCGCTGACATCTCATGACCGAACAAGACCCCATAGCCACCAGCCTCTGCAACATCTTTGATAACCAACTTTTCCATGTTGTTAAAGATATAGTCCATGTCTTCTTTGAAGTATGGAAGATAGGTCGGGGCATTTTTGAGTATAGGCTCTTCGCCAAGATAATACTTGATCATCTTAGGTACAAAGTAGTAGATTCCCTTGTCATCTGCAACACCGTTTCCAATGGCATTGAGCAGTGCCACATTGCCTGCAAGATAGGCTTCAACAATGCCCGGTACACCAATCAGACTTTCTGGATTAAAAAATTTCGGATCCATAAACTCATCATCTAACCGGCGGTAGACGGAACCGACACGGATCAATTTTCCATTGTAGTTCTTAAAGTAGACTTTTTTATCAACGACCGTGAGTTCATGAGGACGAACAAGAAGGGCACCTGACTTTTCCGCAAGGTAGCTGTGCTCATAATAAGCAGAATTAAATCGTCCCGGTGTTAGTAGAACATTGATCCCGCCGGTGTTGACATAGTCCATTGCACTGCCAATGATTTTCGGATAGTTTTTGATAGGGTCAATCTTGAGGTTTTCAAAAAATTCAGGATAGATCTTTCTGTAGGTATCACGGATCGAGAGGGGGTAACTAGCGCCGCTTGGCACACGAAGATTATCTTCTAGAATAACCCATTCGTCATCTGAAGAGTCCTTGACAAGATCGATACCGTTGATATGTGCTCTTATCTTTTTTGAAGGTGAAAACCCGACAAACTCTTTTAAGTATCCGCTTGCCTGTTCGACAAATTCTTGAGGGACAATACCCTCTTTAACGATTTTTGCTTCCGTGTACAAGTCTTCTAAAAATAGGTTTAATGCTTGAACTCTCTGTTTCAGACCTTTTTCGATCTTATTAAATTCTGATTTGGAAATAATTCGGGGAATGACATCAAAAGGCAGGGATTGTTCGATGAAATTCCCATCTTTGTAAAGATTGAAATTGATGGCAAATTTATCCATATAAAGTTTAAACTCATCAATTTTCTGTCTGTCTTGTTTTGAGAATATTTCCCAGAACTTGTCATGAAGATCTGTCGATTTTTCTAGCATATAAAACCCTTCTCATATATTGATTATATGCATTGTAGCACTATAAAGAGGAAATTACACCTATATTGTGGTTAATTAATGATCATTCATGTGCCAGTATGAGGGAGGAATAGGGCCTGTCTAATATATCATATTATGGAAATTTATAATGTTGTTACATAGGTTAAAAGCGTATGTGTAAATTGAACCTGTTTAGTAGTTTTGGTCGAAAAGAGATCAATCCGGAAATTTATCGCGTATTTTTCGAAAATGACCAAAATTCTTAATAAGAAGATTAACGAGTCGGGGATCGAAATGTTTACCGCTTTCGTGTTGAATAAAAGCAACAGTATCCTTAAGTGCCCACTGTTTTTTGTAAGGCCGCGCGGTATCTAACGCGTCGAAAACATCGGCAAGAGCCACGATACGTCCCAAGATATGGATTTCTGTACCTTTGAGTCCGCGGGGATAACCCGTTCCGTCATATTTTTCGTGATGTTGATGGGCAACGATGGCAGCAGCTCGAAGTAGTGGACGTTTGGACTGTGAGAGAATGTCGTGCCCGATTTCAGGGTGTTTGCACATCACTGCGCGTTCGTCTGTCGTCAAGGTTCCCGGTTTGTTCAAAATGTTATGTGGAATACCGATTTTCCCGACATCATGCATGGCAGCAGCGAGTTTAAATATCTCTGCTTTCTCTTTGTTATAGCCGGCCAATAATGCAAGTACTTTGGCGTATTCTGAAACACGTTTAATATGGTTGCCTGTTTCAGCACTGTGGATGTCCGTAATCCGGGCGATAGTATAGATAAGCTCACGTTGCGTCTGCTCGATCTCCTGATCTTGATAATGTTTGAGTTTAAGATGGGTATTGATGCGGGCAAGCAGTTCCACTTTTTGAAAGGGTTTGGTGATGTAGTCGACACCACCGACTTCAAAACCATTGGTAATACCTTTGAGATCAGAGATCGCTGATAAAAAGATAATAGGGATCTTGGCCATAGACTTATTGGAGTTTTTAATAAAGCGGCAGGTTTCAAAACCATTAAGATCTGGCATCATGATGTCGAGTAGGATAAGGTCAGGACGGATGTCACCGTTTAAAAGAGCGATAGCCTCTATACCGCTGACCGCGGAGGTGACTTTGTACCCTGCGCTGGTGAGCATTTTTTCGATAACGAGACGATTCGTTTCCGTATCATCTACACTTAGGACATGAAATTGCTTATTTTGAAAGGACATAGTACCAGCGCAAGGACATAAATTTTGCTTGAGTATAACGACTAATAAATTAGAGCTAAATGAAGTTTCTAAGGATTTCATTGACGCAACTTGCTACAATTAGGCATTAAAAGAGGTGTGTAATATGGAGTATCGATATATAGGTCGATCAGGGCTGCGGGTTAGCCCGATATGTATGGGAACAATGACATTCGGCACACAGGTGGCGGACGAAAAAACGGCTTTTGAGATCATGGACAAAGCGTACGATGCCGGGGTCAACTTTTACGATACGGCAGAACTCTACCCGGTACCGCCGCAGAGTAAATTGGCCGGGGTCACAGAAGAGATCGTAGGCCGGTGGTTAAAGACAAAACCACGTGAGAGTGTCATCTTGGCGAGCAAAGTCGCAGGTGCGGCTTCGGGCTGGTTCGTCCCGCCCATACGCCACGGTCTGACAGCAGTCGACCGTTTCCACATCGAACGTGCGGTCGAAGGCTCGCTGAAGCGTCTGCAGACAGACTACATCGATCTCTACCAGATGCACTGGCCCGACACGGTAGTCCCTATAGAGGAGTCTATGGAAGCCTTTGACCGTCTGGTCGAGAGCGGGAAAGTCCGTTATATCGGTACGTCTAACGATACCGCTTACGGTACCATGAAAGCACTCAGTGTTTCCAAATATGAAAAACTGGCCCGTTTTGAATCGATTCAGAACAATTTTTCACTGTTGAACCGCCGTTTCTTGGATGAACTTTCAACACTTGCCAGCAATGAGAAAATATCACTCCTGCCGTACTCCCCTTTGGCCGGCGGTGTCCTGAGCGGTAAATATAACCAAAGCGGCGATGTCAAAGGCCGCTTCAGTGACTACCTGAAGTCACCGAATGCTCGTCAAAGAGTGATGGCGCAACGGTTTATGAACGATAAAACCCTGGCTTCGACTCAGGACTATATACGCATTGCTCACGAAGCGGGTCTGGACCCGGTCACTTTGGCAACGGCCTGGAGCAAGCAGTTTGACTTTGTCGCTTCGACCATTATCGGCGCGACCTCACCCGGTCAGCTTGATGCTACCCTGGCGGCAATGGAACTGACCTTGAGCGAAGAGGTCTTGAAAGCCTGTGATGCGGTCCATGCAAAAATTTTATACCCTATGGGCTAGCCTTGTCATTCTGCTCGTGCTGAGCGGATGCGGGGTTAAACCATTTGTCAAACGTGATGCCGCGACGATTATCTTTAAAACGCCGAAGATAAAGTTCGCGGATGCAGGGTATGTCCGCAGTAACGATGACCTGGTCGCGTTAGAACTCTTTACAGCCGGACAGGCTGCCGGAAAATTTGAGATCGAAAATCTGGTCTGTGTTGAGGGCGAAGGGTGCATGCGCAAAAGCAGTTTCAATGCCGAATACCTGAGTGCCTTTTACCCGGACACCCTAATGGAGAACGTTCTGCGTGCAAAACCGATATATGAGGCGCAAAACCTGGTAAAAAAAAGTGACGGGTTTGAGCAGATAATAGAAGATGAGAACGTGGCGATCGTGTATAAAGTCACAGATGAACAGATCTATTTCAAAGATAGCAAAAACAGGATTTTGATCAAGATAAAAAAGCAATAAACAGCAGCCCGTCAGCATATTTATTGGACATAAGCCAACGCTGATTTGACTGAAAAAAATCCCTTCAAAAGAAACCCAGTGTTTACGCAATGAAGGGAAAGTGTTCAAATAATGAAAAAATGCACGGTATACCGTGCGCGAGCCTGACGCTGAGTCAAACCCAGTGTTAACGTAACGAAGGGGGACGTGTTCCCCGAAGTGTATAAAACAATAAAAACCAAAGGAAAAGAATGAGTAATAAGTTTGTAGGTGCACACACATCAGCTGCCGGAGGTGTTTTCAACGCGCCGATCAATGCGATGAACATTGGAGCAAAAGCCTTTGCCCTTTTTACGAAGAACCAACGTCAATGGGTTGCCAAGCCTTTAGACAGTGAGACGATAGACAAATTCAAAGAGAATCTAGAGTTAAGCGGTATCCTACCCAAGCATGTCCTGCCACATGACTCGTACCTGATCAACCTGGGACATCCGGAGCTGGACAAACGTCAAAAATCGTTCGATGCCTTTGTCGATGAGGTGCAGCGGTGCATGCTGCTGGGTCTTGACAGACTGAACTTTCATCCCGGATCACATCTAAAAAAAATGCCGGAAGAGGAGTGTCTTGACGCGATCGCCGAGAACATGAACCGCACTTTGGAGCAGACGTCAGGGGTAAGCCTCGTACTTGAGAACACCGCCGGACAGGGGAGCAACCTCGGCTGGCGTTTTGAGCACCTTGCCCACATTATCGACAATATCGAAGACAAGTCACGTGTCGGGGTATGTATCGACACCTGTCATATGTTTACAGCGGGGTATGACATTCGAACCAAGGATGCCTATGATGCGACATGGGCCGAATTTGAAAAAGTGGTCGGGTTTAAATACCTCATGGGGATGCACATCAATGATTCAAAACCGGACCTTGGTTCGCATGTCGACCGTCACCATAGTATTGGCGAAGGCAAGATCGGCCTGGACGCTTTTCGGTTTATTATGAATGACGAACGTATGGATGATATTCCGCTTATTCTGGAAACGATCGATGAGAGTATCTGGGATAAAGAGATCGAACTGCTTTACTCGTTTGAGAAGTGAAGACAGCCGCATTGAACGACTATTGAAATCTATCTGTATCAGAGAATGACGGCCCATAGAAACTCCTCCTAATATAAGGACTCTTTCGCTACAAAAAGGCCTCTTTTCATGAAAAAAAGAAATTATTAAAGACAGATATAAATTTAGTATGGCAAAATGGAAGAAATCAGTGCTTAGTGGCGAAATGAAATTTTTGAATTTAATCGTCACACACTTAGGAGAATAAATGAAAAGATTACTGCTTATGTCTGCTGTGGCAGCCTCAACTCTAATGGCACAGGGATATAAAATCCCAGAACAGTCCCTTAACTCTACTGCACTTTCAGGTGCGTATGTCTCGAATGCATCGACGGCCGATGCAGCGTATTACAATCCGGCCAATATGGCATTTATGAGTTCGGACAGACATCTTGAACTTAATGCGATGTATATTCATCTAAACCCAATTGATTTCGGCGGTCAAGTCGGTGGGCCGACGGCGGATGTCCATACTGCTCAAAGTGCGTCAGAAGATTTTCTGATTCCTCAGGTTTATCTTGTTGCAAAGCCAATGGGCGAAGACGAAAGTGTCCGTTTGGGTCTTTCCATCAATGAACCGGCAGGGCTTTCAAAGCGATGGCCTGAAGGTGTCCAAGCGATGTATGCTGAAGAGTTTACGTTTAAACTGATCGAGGTCAATCCGTCATTGTCATACAAAGTGTTGGATAACCTTGCTGTGGCTGCGGGTGTACGTTTCGTCTACACTAATGGTGTCATCAAAGCAAATACCAGTGCAGGAGACGGCCTGCTCCAGGGTGCTGTTGATCTAGAAGGAAGCAGTTGGGATATAGGTTATAACTTAGCCCTTTCTTATAAGCCTTTGGACATCTGGGGCATGGCTTTGACGTATCGTTCTAATGTCGATCTGACAGTAGAAGGTGGTGCAGCAAGTGGATTTCCGCAAATGCCTTCCTTAGTCGCAAGTGTCGAAGTCCCTTTGCCAGCAGTAATCACAGTCGCAACGGATGTGGATATTACAGACAGTACGAATCTTGAATTTGTATATGAAAGAGCCTTTTGGTCTACCTATGAAACGTTGGATATTATGATCGATACAACACCGTTTGGTATGCCTGTAACACATATGACCAGCGATAAAAACTGGGAAGATGCCAATACATTCCGTCTCGGTCTGACACAGGGACTCGGTGAATCGCTTGACCTTATGGTCGGTGTGGCCTATGATGAAACACCGGTTCCGGACGAGTCACTCGGTTTTGAGCTTCCGGACAGCAATGCTGTTGTCTTTTCCGGCGGTATCCGATGGGCAATGAGTGAAGAAGTCGACATCGGTATTGCAGCTTTATATGATATCAAAGAGGACCGATTCGTTTCTTATAACGATAATGAAAACGGTATCGACGGGACATTCTCGGGTTCGAGCGCCTTTATGCTCAGTGCCGGCCTGGGTTACAAGTTTTAAAAGACATTTTGCACTACCCGCCAGGGGTAGTCGTCTGCCAATTTTTTCTTTCGACATACATAATCCGTCTCTTAATCATAGATATAATAGAATTAAACCTATAAAGCCTTTCAGGGAGATACATGCGATTAGATTACCCGTATCAAAATTTCTATGACATGCTTGCTGCAGCAGCATCGGTATCGCCAAAAAAAACGGTTATCTTTATTGACGACCGTAAAGTAAGTTACAAAGAGTTTTTACATAAAGTTGATGCCTTTGCCCGTTTTTTAGAGATTGCAGGAGTCGGTGTAGGCGACAAAGTAGCTTTGATAGCGCCAAACTCTGAAGAGTTTGTGATCAGCGTTTATGCGGTGACTAAGATCGGCGCGGTAGTGGTACCGGTCAACAATATGCTTAAAGCCAATGAGTATATGTTTATTCTCAACGACTGTGATGCAAAACTGTTGATCACATCACAACAGTTTTTGAAAGAAGTTGTAGATCTGCCTGTGACGACAAAAGTTCAGAAGGTGATCTGGATTGATGAAGCACCGAAGATTGACACAAACAACATTGTCTTCGATGAGATTCTCGAAACACATCGTCATGGCGAAGAGAGCAAGGGCCTTTCAAAACTGGATGATATGGCGATCATCTTTTATACTTCGGGTACAACAGGTCATCCAAAAGGTGCGATGATGAGCTACCGCAATATCTTTTCCAATATGATCGCGGGGTCTGAACGTTTCGATGTCTCGCCAAAAGACCGTTTTATTGTCTACTTACCGATGTTCCATGCCTTTACCTTTACGGTGATGTTGCTGATCCCTCTTTATAACAGGGGCTCTTTTGTCATCATCCCAAAATTATTGCCTTTTAGCAACATCATCAAGCAGACACTGCTGAAACGAGTCACCGTCTTTTTAGGCGTGCCTGATGTCTACAATGCATTGATCAAAGCGAAATTGCCATGGTACTTTATGTGGTTCAACAGTGTACGTGTCTTTATTTCGGGAGCATCGGCTTTAAGTGAAGATACCTTAAACCGATTCAACCAAAAGTTCAAACGGGCAACGATGTTGGAAGGGTATGGACTCAGTGAATGTTCGCCGGTTGTCTCGGTTAATCCGATGGCGAAACAGAAACCGATGTCGATTGGTCTGGCTCTCCGCAGTTATGAGGTCAAGATCGTTGATGATGAGATGCTGGAAGTACCGCTCGGTCAGGTTGGCGAGATCATTGTCAAAGGCGATAATGTGATGATGGGTTATCTGAACCGCCCTGAAGCGACTGAAGCGACGATCATCAACGGGTGGCTGCGTACAGGCGACCTTGGGAAAATGGACAGTGAGGGGTACATCTATATTGTTGACCGGATCAAAGATCTGATCATCTCAAAAGGGATCAACATCTATCCTCGACAGATCGAAGAGGAGTTGATGAAACTAGAGTACATCAAACAGGGCGCTGTAATCGGCGTGAAAGATCCTCACAGTGGTGAAGTGCCGGTAGCGTATGTGGAGCTGGAGGATGAGGTTGATAGAGAGGTCATCACATCAAATTACATCAAAAAAGATCTTAAAGCGGTGTTGGCTAACTTTAAAGTGCCTAAACACGTGGTGATTGTGGAAGAACTGCCGAAAACTGCGACGGGCAAAGTTCTGAAGCGTAAGATCAAGGAAATGTACATCGTCTAATTCAAAGTATTAATGTGTTCAGCATATGCGTGAACCATTGCTGTTGTAACCGAAACTCAGTAGCAGCTCCTTACACGTGTTCCAAGTCTGTAGCAAACGCACAAGTGTTTTTTAGCAACAGGTTGAAGCGTATTGTCAAAAATAAATTGATGAAGTTGACTTGCATAGCTCACCTGTTACTAACCAAAAACAGACTAAAATATGAATATAAATATAATATAGAGGTATTTTTGAAATATTTAATCGATTTTTTAGAAGCAAAAGATGTGACTAAGACTGAGGTCTATAGTCAACTAAAGTGTGAAGAGAATGAGGCAAAGGTCTTACAGCTCCTGGCACAAAAATATATTGCCGGAAATGAAGATATGTTGGTCGTCGACATTCTTCAGACACTTTTCGGAGAAAAAAACTATGCCTATATCGAACACCTGGGTCTTATAAAAACACTCCTGGAATTGGGCTGGGTCATTCAGCATAGTTTTACACCGCACAAGATCAATGATGTTACCCAGTTGGAGTTGCTAAATACAGCAGTCGCATTGACAGCATCCTTTTTACGTCTGTTGGAAGAGGGCTCGTTTGAGTTGGAACTGCCGGATATCAAGCCTTATGAAGATCATTTGGAATATCTGCAGGACCAGTTTTTTAGAATTGAGCTCTACCAGAAGATGAGTACGATCCGTCAAAACGTGCATGAGCACTCTCTTGGGATCAACCGTGTCCGTTCCAAGTTGGAACTGCTTGAAAAACGGATCGAAGAACGTGTTGCCCAGACCACAAAAGATGTGGTGCTGGACAAGTTTTTCAAGCAGAAGAAACTTGATGCTAAAGAGCAGGTTATTTTTTTGGCCCTTCTCAAAGAGGAGTATAACGCCGGCGATTCTTCACTGCGAGAGATGAACTCCCTGATCGACCTGATCTCATTAGATGAGTATGACCGTATTAAAAACCGTTCATTGCTTGAAGACGGTTCAACTCTTTTAACGGGAGAGATCATTGATTATGAAGAGATGCTCAATCCTTTTGGCGGAATATCCCGTGCTTTTTATCTGGTCGATGAGGTTGTTCAGTCGATCATGCACCCGCAAAAAAAGAAAAAAGTACACAAACTCAAGATGGATATGGCGATCAAAGATCAGGATATCTTTGAGTTAATCGATCCGGAACAAGATCTGAGTGATGTGGTCTTGAACCCTAAGACTCATGAAACGCTGCAGAACCTGATGCGTCAGATGGACAAAGAAGTGGTGGCACGGTTGGTTGAGTGGGGCATTAAAAAGAAACGCGGTGCCCTAGATGCACGCATTATTTTTTACGGTCCTCCGGGAACGGGTAAGACGATGACCTCTTATTCGCTTGCTAAATCATTGAAACGTCAGGTACTTGCCTTTGACTGTTCAAAGATTCTTTCGATGTATGTTGGCGAAAGCGAAAAAAATGTCCGCAAGATCTTTGACACCTTTAAAGAGCTGAGTACAAAAACCAAAACAGAGCCTATACTTCTGCTTAATGAAGCCGACCAGTTCCTGGGCTCACGGTCAAGTGGTCCAGGAGGCGGTGCAGAGCAGATGCACAACCAGATGCAGAACATCTTTTTGGAACAGATCGAGCAGTTCGAAGGTATTTTGATCGCAACGACCAACTTGCTTGAAAACATCGATGTGGCATTCTCGCGACGATTCAACTATAAGATCGAATTTAAACGTCCAAACAAAGAGCAGCGCAAACGGTTATGGACGATGATGTTACCGGCAAATGCACCGTATGAAAAAGGTTTTAATGTGGATGAATTGACGCAATTCGATCTGAGCGGCGGACAGATCAGTCTCATTATTAAAAATTGTGCTTATGCTGTCGCGACACAGGAAGCTCCGATGTTTACGATGGAAATATTCAAACAAGAGATCGAAAAAGAGAAAAAAGGTAACTTTGATTCTGAGAAATCAATGGGTTTCCTCTCCTAACACACTGTTTCAGCAGGGCTGAGAGCCCTGCAACCTACGCAAATTCTTGAACACCAAAACTCGCCATTTGTTAGACTAAATGTTACTTTTTTATACATCCTTTACCCTTCGTCTTGTCGATTAAATGTTTCATATCTAAACAACGATAACGAGATGGCATATATTTTTGTAACGCTTTGTAGCACACCCCCTCAATTTGAAATTACTAAAAAAGTAGCTTTAAAGCTCTTTAGGTTATATTGCTCCTAACTGTTTTTTCTATAGAAAACATAGCTCTGGAAACCCCTGTTTTAGGTGTTTTCAGCTGTTTATAAACAACAATAAAGGTTATCCGTATGGAACATGTAAGCACTACAAGTCCCTATTTTGGGGTGTTTGTACTTTTTGTAATCACATTCGGTGCATTTTATGCCACCACAGTGGCTGCGCGTTGGGCGAGTCGTGCTTTAGCACGCAAAGACACTGAAAAACTGAAACTATCGATCTACGAATGTGGACCGGAAGTCACAAAACAACCAAACCGTATTTCGACGCAGTTTTATCTGTTCGCACTACTGTTTTTGCTCTTTGATGTTGAAGTCGTCTTTATGTTCCCATGGGCAATCGACTTCAAACTATTGGGTTGGTTCGGGTTTGCAGAGATGTTAATGTTCATCCTGCTATTGACAATCGGATTTATCTATGCATGGAAAAAAGGAGCCCTCGAATGGCACAACATCAAGTAAATTATACGCAAGATGGCGGTCTCCCGGTCGCGCTTACATCGATCGACAAGATCGTTAACTGGGGACGTTCGAACTCACTTTGGGCATTGACATATGGTCTCGCCTGTTGTGGTATTGAGATGATGGCATCGGGTGCATCACGTTATGACTTTGACCGTTTTGGTACGATCTTCCGCGCGTCACCACGTCAGTCAGAAGTCATGATCGTTGCCGGTACATTGACCAAAAAACATGCTGAATTCATTAAGCGTCTCTACGATCAGATGGCAGAGCCACGCTGGGTGATCTCAATGGGTTCATGTGCAAACACAGGCGGTATGTTCAACACGTATGCAACTGTTCAGGGTGTTGACCGAGTTATCCCTGTTGATCTATATCTTCCAGGTTGTGCACCGCGTCCAGAGACATTGCAATATGCAGTGATGATGCTTCAAAAGAAGATCCGTTCTGAAAAAGCGGGTAAAGCACAACGTCCTAAAAGGTTATTATAATGAGAGCCTACAAGCCAAAAGACGACGTACAGAAAAAGTCGTATTACACTGACCGTTACTGGGTCGCCCCGCAGGTGGCAAAATCAGCGGTCGAGGACGATGCAGTGTTTGCAGCGGATCTTGCCGCTATTAAAGCCAAATTTGACGTAAGTGATGCCTACATCCAAGTTGAGCAGATGGTTGTTTACATCAAGCCCGAAGACAATTACAGTGTGTTGGAACTGCTTCGCGACGAACTGGGCTACACGCAGCTTTCAGAGATGTCTGCTATTGACTGGATCGCAAAACAGGGTCAATTCGAGATTTTCTATCAGATGCTTTCAATGAGCAAACGCAAACGTATTCGTATTAAATGTTTCATTGATGAGAAACAGGCGATCAACAGTGTTAACAAACTGTTCCGTTCGGCAGACTGGTCAGAGCGTGAGATGTTCGACATGTTCGGTGTTATTGTCAACAACCACCCGTTCATGAAACGTATCTTGATGCCGGACGACTGGGAAGGCTACCCGCTTCGCAAGACCTATCCACTGCAAGGTGACGAGTTTGCTGCATGGTATGAAGTTGACCGTATTTACGGTAAAGAAGCGCGTGACATTATCGGGCCAGAACTTCGCGAACCAGCTGAAGTTAACCGTTACGACACAGAACGTTTCTCACGTCTTGGTCACGAAGTACCGTATGGCTATGATATCAAAGCTAACGGAGAGCCTGAAAAAGGTCTTGATTATCAGGAAGAGGGCGGTGTCTTCATGATTGAAAAATTTGTCGAAGATGATGCTGTCATTATCAAAGACAGAAAGCGATAGGGGGCGAATATGCAACAACCAAATAGATTACGTCCATTTTTTGAAAATATCACGTTCGACAGAGATGATAATGAGATGATCGTCAACTTCGGACCGCAGCACCCTTCGGCGCACGGTCAGTTACGTCTGATGCTGCACATGCAGCAAGAGCAGATCACCAAAGCCCACCCGGATATCGGGTACCTTCACCGTGGTATGGAGAAGATGGCTGAGAACATGATCTACAATGAGTTCATGCCGACGACAGACCGTATGGACTACATCGCGTCAAGCTCAAACAACTACGGATTCGCCCTTGCTGTTGAGAAGCTGATCGATGTCAATGTACCACGCCGTGCCAAAGTCATCCGTATGATGCTTTTAGAGATCAACCGTTTGATGTCACACCTTTTCTGGTTGGCGACAACAGCGCTGGACATCGGTGCGATGACAGTGTTCCTATACGCATTCCGTGAGCGTGAATACTTAATGGATATTATCGAAGATTATTGTGGTGCGCGTTTGACGCATGCGGCGATCCGTATCGGTGGGGTTCCGTTGGACATTCCGGACAACTTCATCCCTGATCTTAAAGATTTCCTGGACAAGCTTCCGGCAAATATCAAAGATTACGAAGATCTTCTTGACACCAACCGTATCTGGTTGATGAGAATGGAAAACGTGGGTGTGATCTCTGAAGAGATGGCACTTTCATGGGGTTGTACAGGACCAATGCTGCGTGCATCGAATGTTAAATGGGACCTTCGTAAAGAAGAGCCGTACGAACTGTATGACGAAGTCGAGTTTGAAGTACCATACTCTGACAAGGGTGATAACTACGCGCGTTACAAGATCTACATGGCTGAGATGAGAGAGTCTGCAAAGATCCTTTATCAGACGATCGACATGTATGCTGAGACCGTTAAAAACAATGAGACGGAATTGATGGCACACGCGCCGCAGTATATTTCGGCACCGAAGCTTGACATCATGACGCAAAACTACTCTTTGATGCAACACTTTGTACTTGTAACACAAGGTATGCGTCCGCCGGTGGGTGAAGTCTATGTTGCAACCGAGTCACCAAAAGGTGAACTGGGTTACTACATTAACTCACAAGGTGGCCCTTACCCTTACCGTCTAAAACTTCGTGCACCGTCTTTCTGGCACACAGGTATTTTGACAGACCTACTTCCGGGTCACTATATTCCGGATGTTGTTTCAATCATCGGTACGACCAACATCGTATTCGGTGAAGTTGATCGATAGGAGAGCAGATGAAACGTTATGATCTACGCCATCTACATGATGGATTTGAACCAAGAATGAAAGAGATCCTGGACAAACATCCTGCCGGTGAAGTGGCTATATTTCTATTTGAAATAGGTGACTTTACACCAATCCAACGCAGCGCAGACCTTGTAAAAGAGTGTGGGCTTGAGTTAGCTAATTCATTGAAGTTTAATGAAGCTGACTGGACAATCGTTGTTAAAAAGTAAGGCATAGCCATGAGTAAAGTCTTTTTTTCGACCTGGCGCGGTGAGTCTATCAACAATGTTGATAAGGCTGACGACGTTTGGGAAGAATCAGCATACAACCTGCCGGAGCAGTATAACGAGCACGCATCATCAAAAGCCTTTATTGGGTGGGATGGTGTTGCGCTGTTTGATCCGGAAGTGGATGTAGTACGTCTAGCGACAGAGTACGCGGCGCAATATCAGGTCTATTCTGAGGCTTGTGGGCGTTGTGCACCGGGCCGATGGGGCGGACGTATCTTGTATGACCTGATGGACAAGATCGCACGCGGCGAAGGTAATCTGCAGGACATGGAGCATCTAAAAGAGGTTTCTCGTACGATGCAGACAACGTCCAAGTGTGAGATCGGCAAGACCGTACCGACACCGTTACTGGATCTGATGGAGCATTTTGAAGCGGATTTTGTTCGTTGTATTGAAGAACAAAAACCCTCAAAGCATTATGATGAAAAAGTCAACTATATTGCAAAGATCACGGCACCGTGTACTGATGCCTGTCCGGCACATGTAGACATTCCGGGCTATATCGAGGGTGTACGTGACCTTCGTTTTGATGACTCTTTGATGGCGACACGACAGACAATGCCTTTGGCACATACCTGTGGCCGTGTCTGTCCTCACCCGTGTGAAGACGAATGTCGTCGAACGAACTTAGACGAGCCTATCTCTATTATGGCACTGAAACGTCTTGGCGCGGATTATGAGACAGACCATGGTTTCGGCTTCTTCCATCCGGCAGAGCAAAAACCGTTGAACGGCAAGAAAGTCGCTATTGTTGGTGCTGGTCCAGCCGGTCTGACGACAGCGTATTACCTGGCACTCGAAGGTATTGCTTGTGACGTTTACGAAGAACTGCCGGTTCTTGGTGGTGAGGTTACTGTCGGTGTTCCTGAATACCGTATGCCTTGGGACAAGTATCAAAAAGATATCGAAGCGGTTGGTGACTTAAACGGTGTGACATTTCTGCCAAACACGAAAGTGACAGCCGATATGATGCGCCAGTTTGAGACCGATTACGATGCTATCATGATCGCATCGGGTACGCGTATCTCTAAAAAAGTGCGTTGTGACAATGAACGTCCTGAGATTTTAGGATACTGGGGCGCTATCGATTTCCTTGACCGTGTCAATCTTTATGAGAAGTTTGACATTACCTTGACGCCAGAGCAGAAAAAAGAGTACGGCATCGATGCTGACTTTGTTGATTTGACAGGCAAAACAGTTGCCTGTGTCGGTGGTGGATTTACTTCCATGGACGTTGTCCGTTGTTCGATACGTGCGGGTGCAAAACGCGTTGTCATGCTCTATCGCCGTGATGAGAAAACGATCATCCGTAATACGACTTACGAAGAGTATCATGAAGCGGTTGAAGAGGGTGTAGAATTTATCTTCCACTCGGCTGTTGCTGAGATCAAAGATGAAAATGATGTGATGAAGTCATTGATCATTGATAAGTTCGAACTGGTACCTGATCCGAACGGCGGGCGTCCGAACCTTGAAAAGGTTGAAGGCGCTTCGTTTGAGATGGAGGTCGACTACCTGATCCCTGCCGTATCACAAAGTGCAGACCTTGACTTTGTTCCGCAAGAGTGGGAACTCGAGATGACATCGTGGGCAACACTGTTGACAAACGGTAAAGACTATATGACATCACGCAAAGGTGTTTTTGCATCAGGTGACTGTGAATATGGTCCGATGACGATTGTCAATGCGGTCGGCCAAGCGAAGCGTGCGGCATCAGTTATTGCACGTTACGTGCAAAATGGCGGAGAAATTACACTGACGGACGACGAGATCATGGAAGACCACCTTCGCAAGATGAAGGTCTATGACAAAAAAGAGAAGATCAAGGGGTGGCTTCCGGGTCTTCCTCGCGAACATGCGGAAGTTGTCGGGGTTGATGAGCGTAAGTTCAACAATCTTGAGGTCAACCTTGGTCTTACACAAGAACAGGCACTCAACGAAGCCGATCGTTGTATGCGCTGTTACTACATCGCGATGGTCGCGTATTAAGGAGGGTGGATGATAAATTTTAAAATTAACGGACGCCCTGTAACTGCTCAGCGTGGCGAGACGATCATCAATGTAGCGCGTCGAGAAGATATCTATATTCCGACGATGTGTTATATTGAAAAAACATCGCCGTGTGCGTCGTGCCGTCTCTGTAGTGTCGAAGTCGAAGGGCATGACAGCTTTGTCCTGTCATGTAACACGCCGCCGACCGAAGGTATCAATGTTATCACGGACTCAGACGCGCTGAAGACAGAACGTACGAATATCATGCGCATGTATGATGTTAACCACCCGCTAGAGTGTGGTGTATGTGACAAGTCAGGCGAATGTGACCTTCAGAACAAGACCCTTGAATTCGATGTCTCTCAGCAGCTTTTTTCTGCCAAAGACCAACCACGCAAGATCGAGAACTGGGGACTGATCAATTACGATCCGTCACTCTGTATTCTCTGTGAAAAGTGTACACACGTCTGTAATGAAGTAATCGGTGATGACGCGTTGGACCTGCTCTTTGGCGGGTACAACTCAAAAGTCATTCCTAAAAATGCTGATGCGCTTGACTGTACGTTCTGCGGTGAATGTATCGCCGTCTGTCCAGTGGGCGCTTTGGTAAGTTCTGACTTCCAGTACAGTGCCAATGCATGGGAACTTTCCAAAATTCCGGCAACCTGTGCGCACTGTAGCACCGGTTGTGCTTTGGAATATGAGGTCAAACATGCGGGTATCGACAATCCGGGTCAAGAGAGTATCTATCGTGTTAAAAACAATTTCGAGTTTTCAACACTCTGTGGTGCGGGGCGTTTCGGTTTTGACTTTGCCAACACGGCATCCAAAGATGAAACGGCATTCCGTGCTGCAGTGACGGCGCTTCAAAATGCGAAAGCGATCCGTTTCTCATCGATGATCTCAAATGAAGAGACGATGATCCTCAATGCACTGAAGGACAAACTCGGTCTGAAGCTTTTCAACGAAGATGCGCGTCAAATGCAAAGATTTATGGATGCTTATGCTTCAGTAAGCGGTAAACGCCACTACTCAGCTACACTCGAAACCTTGAAAGCGTCTGATGGTATTATTGTTATCGGAAGCCGTGTCGCAACAGACAACCCTGGTGTGCGCTACGCCATGACAACGGCAGCCCGTCATAACGGTGCCAAAGTTGTCTACATGCACCCACTGGAAGATGCGCTGCTGCAAAACACGGTTACGCAATTTGTCAAATACGAAGTAGGGACCGAAGAAGGCGTCTTGGCACTTCTTGCACAGACTCTGATCGTTAATCAGGAATTGACGAAGCGTGAGCAGGCATTTTTGGACGAGCTTGATGAAGGCTATTTGAGTGCAGAGACCAATGTCGGAGATGATGAATTGGCACAACTGGTAAAACAGTTTGTTCGTTCGAAGTCAAAGACTTTGGTTGTCGGCTCTGACCTGTTGGCGCATGCACGAGCAGAAAATATCGCCCGTCTGGTCGCTATGATCGAGAAATACAGTGATTTTTCTGTTCTCATCGTGCCGAAAGAGGTCAATACGCTTGGTGTTTCACTGATCGCAGACCTCGATGAAGATGTTGCTACAGAAGCTGTTGTCGGGTACAACGCAAAAGGTGACTTTGTGATCTCTGCCTTGGGTGGAGGTGACCTTGATGTACCGGCATTGAATCAGCAAGAAGGTACGTTTGTCAATATTGACAAACGTCTTCTGCCGACCAATGTCGCACTTGGATTCGAGGGTTATACGCTCAATGATTTGGCAAATGCCCTTGGTGTCAATGCCAAAAACACGATTGACTATACAGTATCTCTCCCGCAAGAAAGTGGGTTCAGAAATATAGAGTTTGACGATCTTGAGAACTTCTATTCTGCCAAAGGCGACGATGTCCGCGGTTATCTTTTAAATGAAGTGAATGCAAAACGCGGCGGATACCCTGAAAGTGTTGATGAACTTCCGGAGTTCAATGGCGCGGTGATCTACCATGTCAACCCTGTGCTTCAGTTCAATGCCTTTAGCGCAAAGAGTGAACAACTTGAACGTGACAACAACCTGCATGGTTCAGCTTCGTTTGCAGCAGCAGCCCGTCTACGTGACGGTGATGAAGTGGCATTCGAATTCGCTGGTGAAACTGTTCGTCGTATTTTCAAACTGGACGATACATTAAAAGGAACGGTTGCTTTGCATCCGACTTTCGATTTGGGTCTGAATGTGTCAAGCGATTACCGTTTTGAACATGTAAATTTTATGAGAGAGAGTAATTAGCTATGAGTGAAATAACTATTACAATAGACGGAAGAGAGATACAGACCGAAGAGGGTGAATATATCCTCAATGCGGCACGTGCAAACGATATCTTTATACCGGCTATCTGTTATCTAACACGTTGTAGCCCTACACTTGCGTGTCGTATCTGTCTAGTAGAGGCAGACGGCAAACAGGTGTACGCGTGTAATGCAAAATCGAAAGATGGTATGCAGATCACAACATCAACGGAGACGATAGAAGCTGAAAAGCGCGCGATAATGGAAGTTTACGATGTAAACCACCCATTGGAGTGCGGTGTGTGTGACCAATCGGGCGAGTGTGAGTTGCAAAACTATACCTTGGAAGTTGGTGTTGACGCGCAAACCTATGCGATCAAAGATACCTTCAAACCGGTAGAACACTGGGGTCTTATCAACTATGACCCTGCACTCTGTATTATGTGTGAACGTTGTACGACTGTCTGTAAAGATATGATCGGTGACGGTGCACTCTCAACAAAACCTCGCGGTGGCGATGCCATCGACGAGGCTTTTAAAGAGAGCATGCCAAAAGACGCTTACGCCATGTGGAATAAGTTGAACAAATCACTGATTCAGCCGAATGCAGGTGATACGCTTGACTGTACAGACTGTGGTGAATGTACCGCAGTCTGTCCGGTAGGTGCCCTTGTCTCTGCTGATTTCCAGTACACGACCAACGCCTGGGAACTTTCACAGGTACCGGCGACATGTTCACACTGTTCAGCAGGTTGTCAGATTCAATACGATGTCAAACATGAATCGATCGACAATCCGGAGCCGAAGATCTACCGTGTCAAAAATGAGTGGAACTATGTCTCCCTTTGTGGTGCGGGACGTTACGGCTATGACTTTGAGAACAGAGTCGAAGGCAAAGATGAAGCAGCATTTACAAAAGCTATTGAAGCCTTTGAAAAAGCGGACACTATTGCGTTTGATTCACAGATTACCAACGAAGAAGCCTTGATCCTTCAGAAACTCAAAGAGATGAAGGGGTACAAACTTATTAATGACGAAGCGCGAAAGTTTGCGGCATTTATGAAAGAGTACTCGGCGATCAGCGGTACAACGACCTACAAAACGCCGTTGAAAGCGGTTAATGATGCCAACTTTGTAATCTCTGTCGGCTCATCTATCAAGACAGACAATCCAAATGCGCGTTTTGCAATGAACAACTCGATGATCATGAACAAAGGTGCTGCGATGTATTTTCATCCGGTAGCTGACCCGGTTGTTGACGATATGGGTAAAAATATCGTATCGATCAACCATGCTCCTATGCAGGAAGAGGCTGTAATGTATCTCATCCTTGACCTGTTCGCGAAAAAAGATGCGCTTCCGAGCGAAGTCGCTGACTATCTGGCTTCATTTCACTCGATGAAGACGATTACCGTCACTGAGATGATCAAAGAAAAAGTGGTCGAGATCGTTAAAGAGATGAAGGTCAACGAAGAGACGGGCGAAGAGGAAGAGGTCGAAGTAGAGAAATCGAAAATGGTACCGAAGAAAATCGAGAAAGAGGTTGAAATTGATGAAAACCGTCTTTTAGAGATCGTCAATGTACCTGCCCAGTTCGATGAGACCATGGAAAAGTTGCTGAAGAAAAAAGATATTTTTGCACTTATGGTTGGTCCGGATTTTTACAGCCATCCAAATGCGGCTAATCTTGCCCGTTTGGTTGCTCTTGTAGAGAAATACACAGACTTCAGTGTCACGATGATCCCTGAAAAAGGGAACACTCTTGGTGTCGCCATGATCTGTGACCTTGACGCAGAAGCGGGAACATACAGTGTTGGGTATAACGTAAAGGGTGACTTTACACTTAGTGCGCAAGGAAATGGCGACTTGGATATGCCGGCGATGAACCAGCAAGAAGGTACATTGACAAGTATTCAGCTTCGTGTCAATCCGACGAACGCAGCACTTGCTTATAAAGGTTATGAACTTAACGACATCGCAAATGCACTTGGGTTAAACGCTAAATTGACAGTTGACTATACGTATAAGCTAGGAGAGATCGCCGGGTTTAAGAGTGAAAACTTTGATGACCTTCCAAATCACTACACCAACAAGGGTGAAGAGATGCGCGGTTATGAGTTGACTATTACGGAAGTAGCGACATCAGGAGATGAAAGTGTTGCAGCCTTTGACGAAACAGCAGCGATGACAGAGTCAATGGTCTATCTTGGCAATCCGACACTTCAGTTCAACGACTTTACAAACAAGTCGCATCAATTGAGTGAGGTCGCAGGTCTCTATGTGAGTAGCGACTACGCAACTGCAAATGAATTAACAGAGGGAGATTCGGTTTTAGTGGAGACTACAAAAGGTTCTATGGAACTTAATGTTAAAATCGACAGTAAAATCGGCGGAAACATTCCGTTTGTTCCAAGTTTTGATTCAAATCTAAACAGTGAGGTGCTCTTTAACGATTATCGTTTCAGCAGTGCCACTATCAAAAAGGTGTAATTAATGGAAGTAGCATACATTATTGAAACGCTGATCAAGATCGTGGTTATCTTGTTAGTATTTTCTGCCTTAGCAGGTTTCGGAACCTACTTTGAGCGTAAGATCCTTGCATTTATGCAGCGTCGTCTTGGGCCGATGCACGTTGGTCCATTTGGACTTTTACAGATCGCTGCCGACGGTATCAAACTCTTCACAAAAGAAGATATCGTTCCAACCAATGCAGTAGGACCGATCTTTAAGATCGCACCTGTTATTACAGCGGCAACAGCATTTATGGCTGCAGCAGCGATCCCGTTCCTGCCACAGTTTACGGTCTTTGGTTATACCGTTCACCCGATTGTAGCGGATGTCAATATCGGTATTCTCTATATTCTAGGGGTTATGGCTGTCGGTTTCTACGGACCGCTATTGGGTTCACTCGCATCAAGCAATAAATTTGCATTGATCTCTGCAGCACGTGCTGCGGCAGTATTTATCTCATATGAGGTCGTTACGGGTCTTTCGTTGTTAGCACCTTTGATGATGGTCGGTTCGTTCTCGCTGATCGATTTTAACAACTATCAGTCTGGTGGCATCGGCGACTGGATCATTTGGTCACAACCGGTTGCCTTTGTTCTTTTCTGGATTGCTGCGTTTGCTGAAACAGGCCGTACGCCTTTCCACCTGGTCGCAAATGACCACGAGATCATTGACGGTTTCGGTACGGAATACTCTGGTATGCGTTGGGGCCTTTTCTTCATCGGTGAGTATGCGAACATGTTCTTTATCTCATTTGTGATCGTGTTGATCTTCCTTGGCGGATTCGGTGACGGTACCGTATTTGGCGCACTCGGGTTCTTGTTGAAGATGGCATTTTTCTTCTTCTTCTTTTTATGGACACGTGCGGCGTGGCCGGATATCAGACCGGATCAGTTGATGTGGTTGTGTTGGAAAGTACTCATGCCTTTAGCGGTGGTCAATGTTGTGATCACCGGTTTTGTGATGATGTTTTAGGGGTTGATGATGAGTTTACAAGAATTTGAAAATAGAAATGTGACAGAAGGTGTTTACTATAAAGTAGACATTGAAGACTATCCGGAAACAGGGTGGGAAAAAGCAAAGCAGGTTTTTTCACGTACAATTAAAGGCGAACTTTTTGTTGGTCTATGGGTTGTCCTTCGTGAGATGTTCAAGTTTGACATCCACACGGTGCAGTATCCGAAAGAGAAGTTGCCTATCGGTCCGCGTTACCGTGCCGTACATGAGATGCAACGTCTTTGGGAGTCAGGTACAGAGCGTTGTATCGGTTGTGGTCTTTGTGAAAAGATCTGTATCTCTGACTGTATCCGTATGGACACGAAAATCGATGAGAACAGCCGTAAACAGGTCACAGAATACACGATCAATCTTGGCCGTTGTATTTTCTGTGGCTACTGTGCAGAAGTTTGTCCGGAGCTGGCGATCGTTCATGGCGGCCGTTATGAAAATACATCGGAGCAACGTGCACACTACATCGGTTATGATGATATGTTGACACCTTTTGACATGGCAGTTAAAGGCCAGGTACCTGAATACCCAGGTTTCGGTGCGATTACACCACATGAAGACGAGCGCGTAAAATCTACGCCGCTTGCGTATTAAGGAGCCAGGATGGAAGCAATAGCTTTTTATACATTTGCGATCTTGACAACAGTGATGTTTTTAATCACTGTATTGACAAATCACGCGCTATATGCCCTTAGTGCATTGGCAGCAGGCATGATCTTTATCTCAGCATTTTTCTTCTTGCTTGGGGCAGATTTCTTAGGTGCGATTCAGATTATCGTCTATACGGGCGCTGTTATGGCCCTTTATGCCTTTGGTATGATGTTCTTCGATACAACGCGCGACGTTGTAGAAAGCCGTACATCGCCGATGATCATCTTTGGACTTTCAGGTGTTGCTGCAGTGACAGTTGTTGTGATGTTTACAGCACCGATCGTTTCAGGAAACATAACGGCACTTTACCCGGTTATTGATGGCGAAGGTAATTCTCAGATGATTGGTATGGTTCTTTTTACCAAATACCTGATCCCGTTCGAAGTGGCAGCGGTCATGCTGTTGGTCGCAATGATCGCTGGTATCGTTCTTGCCGGTAAGAAAATGGATCACTCTTTGACATTGATGAGAGAAGAAGAGATCGAACGTGAAACTAATGAAAAGGCTCAAGTATGATGGAAATCACTCTACAACATTATTTGATCTTGTCAACGATACTTTTTGCTATCGGTTTGATCGGTGTCATGCGTCGTAAAAATCTTCTATTGCTTTTCTTTGCAACAGAGATCTTGCTCAACGCTGTCAACATCGCTTTCGCGGCGATAAGCAGCTATTACGGTGACCTTACAGGGCAGATGTTCGCATTCTTTATCATAGCGATTGCAGCGTCTGAAGTAGCAGTAGGACTTGGTCTGCTTGTTCTTTGGTATAAGCGTACCGGTAAAATTGACCTTGATGCTATGTCATCGATGAGAGGATAGAGATGGAATTTTATTTATATACTGCACTGTTTGCACCGATCGTAGGTTCACTCTTCGCTGCGCTCTTCGGAATGAGTAAGAAAAATATCATTGCAGGGATCGTTCCGACTGCATTGCTGTTTGTCTCATTTTTAGCAAGTCTGAAGCTTTTAGTCTACATTTTGGGCGGTGGCGAGCCGATCCAGGTCGAGTTGATGACATGGATGGCAACCGGTGACCTTTATGTCCCATACGGCTTTGTCGTCGATCAGGTATCGGTGACAATGATGATGGTAGTAACAACTGTCTCTACTGTTGTCCACCTTTACTCTATCGGTTACATGGACCACGACAAAGGGTTTAACCGTTTCTTCGCCTGGCTTTCTGCCTTCGTCTTCTCGATGATGGTCCTTGTCATGAGTGATAACTTCCTTGGTCTTTTTATCGGTTGGGAAGGCGTTGGTGTCTGTTCGTGGGGACTGATCGGTTTCTGGTACTACAAAGAGTCTGCAACATGGGCGGCGAACGAAGCGTTCATCATGAACCGTATTGCTGACCTTGCGATGCTGATCGGTATCTTCCTGGTCTATTGGAACACCGGTTCTATTCAATACAACGAAGCTTTTGCTGCAATGCCGGCTCTAGAGAGTTCAGTGCTAACAGCTATCGGTATCTTCTTGTTTATCGGTGCAATGGGTAAGTCGGCACAGTTTCCACTGCACACTTGGCTTGCAGATGCGATGGAAGGTCCTACACCTGTATCGGCGTTGATCCACGCGGCAACAATGGTAACAGCCGGTGTTTACCTCGTCGTACGTGCAAACCCTCTGTATGATCTTATTCCGGATGTCGGTGTGTTCATCGCCAGCCTTGGTGCTTTCGTTGCGATGTTTGCAGCGACAATGGCATTGGTCAACCGTGATATGAAACGTATTATTGCCTACTCAACGCTTTCACAACTGGGTTATATGTTTGTGGCAGCAGGTTTGGGCGCCTACTGGGTAGCACTGTTCCACCTGATGGCACACGCATTCTTTAAAGCACTTCTATTCCTGGGTGCAGGTAATGTTATGCACGCAATGCATGACGAACTTGATCCATTCAAGATGGGTGCTTTGAAAACACCAATGAAATGGACGTGGATCTTTATGACCCTTGCGTCTGTAGCATTGGCTGGTATCTATCCATTGGCAGGTTTCTTCTCAAAAGACCTTATTCTGGAAGTTGCATTTGTTGAACACCACTATATTCTCTACACAGTTCTATTGTTAACAGCAGGTTTGACAGCGTTCTACTCATTCCGTCTTGTCGCCCTGATCTTTCATGGTGATGACAGACACACAGTTAATGGTGTACACCCACACGAAGCATATAACTTTATGCTATGGGGAATGTTACCGTTGGCGATCCTGGCAGTCATTGCAGGTATGGTCTTTAAAACGCCATATTTTGAAATGGTTACGCAGGTCCTTCCAGCAATCGAGTACCATGTCCATAACCACACCGTGTTCTGGATCATGACAATCGGTACGCAGCTCTTTGTAATTGCTGCGATCATCTATGCTTATAAAAAGTATGCAAAAGCGGTTAAAGTAGACAAAAAAGTTGAGTCGGGTATTTTGTATCAACTGTTATACAACCAGTACTACATTCCTCAGTTCTACGAAGAGTACTTCTCAAAGATGTACCGTGAACTTTCAGACATGATGTGGAAGATCGATCTCAAGGTTGTTGATGCAACGGTAGACGGTGTTGCTAACATCTTTTACAACACGGGTAAGAAAACACATACAATGCAAAACGGAAACCTTTCAACAATGTTACGTTGGATGGTTGTCGGTACCGTTGTCTTATTGGCACTTGCAGCAGCATTCACACTTGGACAATCAGAAGGAACATTAGCGTTTCTATCTGGATTAGGAGTTATATAGATGTTAGACCATATTTTATCGATCTTGATATTCTTCCCGGCGCTCGCAGCAGTGCTCGGTTTTATTGTCCATAAAGACAGTATGCGTGCATACGGTATCATCGTAGCAACAGTTGAGTTTGTACTTTCACTCTGGTTATGGTACTCATTTGACAGCAGCCTTTCAGGTATGCAGTTTATGGAGCAGGCGAACCTGATCCCGGCATTTGGTATTTCGTACCTTCTTGGTGTTGACGGTATCTCACTGTTTATTATTATCATGGCGTCATTCTTTACGATGCTTGGTATCGCCACGTTGACAGAGACACGTCGTATTAAAGATCTTATCATCACACTTCTGTTCTTGCAGATGACGATGATCGGTGTTTTTGCGGCACTCGACGCAATTCTGTTTTACGTGTTCTGGGAACTTTCTCTTGTACCGATGCTTCTTATCATCGGTATCTGGGGTGGACCGCTACGTATCTATGCCTCTGTGAAGTTTTTCCTCTATACCTTTGCAGGTTCACTGATCATGCTTGTCGGTATGCTTTTCATGGCGTACTTCTACTTCCAGGCAACTGGTCAATGGAGTTTTTCACTACTAGAGTGGTACCGTCTGATCCTGCCTGAAAACATTCAGGCATGGTTATTTGTGGCCTTCTTCTTTGGTTTTGCGATCAAGGTTCCGATGTTCCCGTTCCACACATGGTTGCCATATGCACACGGTCAGGCACCGACGATAGGTTCGGTCATTCTTGCTGCGGTGCTTTTGAAAATGGGTACCTATGCGTTTATCCGTTTTTCATTGCCACTGTTCCCGGACGCGTCCGTCTTCTTTATGTACCCGGTAGCAGTGTTGGCGATCATTATGATCATCTACACAGCAATGGTTGCCTATGCTCAAAAAGATATTAAACAGGTTGTTGCCTATTCTTCAGTATCACACATGGGTGTTATTATTCTTGGTACGTTTGCGCTTAACGTTGAAGGTATTACCGGTTCAGTATTCCTGATGATTGCACACGGTATTGTCTCGGGTGCTCTGTTCTTACTGGTCGGTGTTATTTATGACCGTCGTCATACTAAGCTCATGAGTGAATTTGGCGGTTTGGCACATATCATGCCGAAATATGCGCTGATTTTCGGAATCATGATGATGGCTTCAGTAGGTCTTCCTTTGACGATCAACTTCGTTGGTGAGTTCCTGAGTCTTCTAGGGTTCTACAAGCAGTCTCATATGATGACTCTGCTTGCAGGAACAGCGATCATCGTGGGTGCTATCTATATGCTAGCAGCTTATAAAAAAGCATTCTTCGGTGATGTCACTAAAGAAGAGAACAAAAATCTTAAAGATGTGAACAAGACTGAACTTCTTGGTCTAATTCCGTTGACGGTCATTGCGATCTGGTTAGGTGTTTATCCGAAACCAATCCTTGAACCGATCAACAACTCGGTTGAATCAGTGGTTCAACTGATGCACGATAAAGCGATTTCACACGAAGCAAAGTCAGTGATTCCGTCTATCGCAAAATTTGAAATTCAGGAGGCACACTAATGTTAGAAGCAGTTGACGTCTCATTGGCCTCATTAAATGTTGCAACACTTGTTCCGATGACCATTGCGGTTGTTGGCGCATTGTCTATCATCGTGATCGATCTAATTAAAGGTGGTTTGAATAAATCTCTTTATGTCATGATCGCATTACTGTTCTTGTTACTGGACCTTGGCGCTGTTATGGATGCGGCCGGTATTTTTGCGGCCAATGGAACACAGATCGGTTTCTTTGACGTCATGTTGATCGACGGTCTTGCTATCTTGGCACAGCTGGTTATTGTCATCGCGTCGATGATGTTTATCCCGCTTGCATTGACATCCAAGCGTTTTCATGAGTTCTCTTATCCGGAGTTCTTTGCGCTGTTCTTGTTCATGATCGCAGGTTTCCAATTTATGGTTGCCTCTGATAACCTTATTTTGATTTTTGTAGGTTTAGAGACGGCATCGTTAGCGCTTTACCCTATGATTGCATTACACAACCGCAGCAAGTCGTTTGAGGCTGCCGTGAAATACTTTACGATGGGTGCCCTGGCCGCAGGTCTTTTCGCCTTTGGTTCTATGGTGCTTTACGCACTTACTGGATCCGTTGAGATTCATCAAGTGGCAGCAGTACTCGCAGCAGATAACTATGCTAACATCGGTTATGTCCTTGTAGGTACAGTTTTCCTTTTTGCATCATTTGCCTTTAAACTGTCACTGGTTCCTTTTCATACATGGACACCTGATGTGTATGAAGGTTCTTCTGCAGCACTTGCTGGATACATGTCTATCGTACCAAAGATAGCGGGCTTCGTTGTTGCGATGCGTCTGTTTGAGTTCCTTATCCATTCAGGTGTAGTATGGTTAGAGGTGGTACTGTATGCGATGGTTGTCATTACTATGACAGCCGCAAATATCTGGGCAATTGTACAAAATGATGTTAAGCGTATGCTTGCCTACTCTTCAGTATCACATGCAGGTTTTGTCATGGCAGCGGTATTGATCGGTACAACGCAAGCAAATACAGGTCTTTTCCTTTACTGGGCACTTTTCAGCTTTGCTAACCTTGGCGCCTTTACGATGTTGTGGGTAAGTCGTCAGAAAGTGCTTCTGCCAGGTCAAAGTTCAGATCACCCGTTTGAAAAGTTTTCGGGTATGTTCCAGACTTCACCTATCCAAGCGACACTAATGGCGCTCTTTATGTTGACGCTTGCAGGTATTCCGCCATTTGCACTTTTCTGGGGTAAACTCTACCTTATCGGCGCAGCAGTCAGCGGCGGGTACACGGTACTGGCACTGATCATGGCACTAAACTCTGCAATTGCCGGTTACTATTACTTGAAATTGATCGTATATATGTTCATGAGGGAGCCGGTCCAAACAGGTCAGGATTATCTTGTCAATGCATCGACATCACTCAAGACTATTGTTGGTATGGCAGCATTTGCCTCAATATTTTTATTTATTATGGTAAGCCCATTGATCGAATTTATCGGTGGTTTTGTCTACAACTCAGGATACTAGGCTTTAGTACCTTCTAGGCGGGGGATTCTCCTCCTGCTATTACTATCCCTCTTTTTGCTAACTGTTATTCTCTTTTAGTGTATAGTTACCTGCTATTATCAAGGACAACACTGATGCGTTTATTTTCACTCTTTTTTATCACAGTAACCTCACTGTTTGCAGTTAATTACGATTATATTATTGCCGAGTCTCTTTTACAAGATCGTATGAAAAGAGAGTTTCCGATTGACCATAAGACCATGTTTTTGACCTTTCACGTCTCCAACCCGAGGTTGCACCTTGATGGAAACAAGCAACGTGTCAACTTTACAGGAGACCTGAATATACCGAACATACAAGACCGTAATGGCAAAGCACTTAGTGCAGTTGTTGAAGTCGCATCACGTATTGCCTATACAAAGGGTGGTAAGCTGTATTTGCGCCAGATCAAGGTTATTGATATTAAAAGCAAGTTGATCAGTGGAGAGATGAAGTCGATGTTATACTCAACGATGGATCAGCTTCTCAACGAGTATTTTAAAGTACGCCCTGTCTACTCTCTGGAAAAAGAGAAAGGCGTTATCGGGGCAGCTGTACAATCTATTGAAAATGTTGTGATTGTAAACGAGGGTGTGAAGATCATTTTCAATGCAGGCTAAAACACGCAGTGACGCCAATAGAACGATATCGACCTACTATTGTACAACCGTAAAAAAGCTGCTGCCGCTACCGGAGAAATACCATCCCTCTTTTCGGTGCTTTTCAAGTTCCGGGTAGAGTAGAAGAGCAGGTTCAAAAAGGTCATTAGCTTCAGTCGGCGTCATCTCTTTAAGTGCGTCGATTGACGAGATGTGTGCGAGTCTGATCTGCTCATCCATGCTAAGTTCTTTGTAGAAGTGTTCACGAAAGGCTTGATAGACCTTCGGTGTTGAGATCTCGATCTCCGGTGTGAGAGTCCTAATGTTTAAAGGCGGTTCATCGTAGGGTTCGACGATCTCGCCGATGCCAGAGACATTGGCACTTTGGTAGCCGTAGACAAAAAAAGGGACATCAGCACCGACCCTGGCACCGATAGTCGCCAGTTCGTCGCGGCTGAGCCCCAGGTGTAATACCTCATTACACATTAGAAGATAGGTCGCTGCATCCGAACTGCCACCGCCAAGGCCTGCAAACGAAGGGATCTGCTTGTCTACCTTGACAGCATGGCTTTGCATAAGACGTTTAAGACTCTCAGATCTGGTCGCTTCCAAAAGTGCTTTGAATGTTTTATAGATAGTGTTTTGACCCGTTTCACAGTTAAAGTCACCCAGAATGACAAAGTCATCATCCTCTTTTGGGACGAAGGTAAGTGTGTCATAGAGATCATTGACCAGGACAAACCTGGAAATGATCTCATGGTAGTCACCACGTTTGCCAGTGATTTTAAGAAATATATTGACTTTGGCATAGGCCTTATAACTCTTCATGCAGACTCACTCTGTTTAAAAGGTAATGGACACCTTCGTTGTCAAACTCCAGGATGGAGATGCTATCATTGTTGTCGATCCAGTATGTCCCATTCGCAGTCACTTCAAAATCGTCTTTTGAGAGCTTCTGTCCCAAGAGTATAGTACTTCTCTCTTTGGTGTAGACATTTTGTGGCATATTGAGGCATTTTTTGATGTCGAGGGCTTTTTCATCTTCGAAATAAAACTGTCCCTCATTAAGGCGTTCCAGGGCAGAGAGAGAGCCGCCTTCTACACCAAGCTTTTCAGCGATAAGACGTCCGAGCGAACGAATGTAGGTGCCCTCCGAGACTGTCGCTTCAAAGGTGACAAAGGGGTGACAGTAGTGTAGAAATGTCATCTTGTAGATGGTGGAATGGATGGTGTTGAGTTTAACCTCTTTACCCTCACGGGCCAGGTCATAGGCGCGGCGGCCGTCGATTTTTTTGGCACTGAAGATCGGTGGATAGTAGTCAAGCTCCCCTTCCAAAGAGTGAACGGCTTTTTTGACCTTCTCTTCGTCAAGTGGTTTTAGTGTATCGATCTTCTTGATCATTTCTATGTCCAAGGAGTCGGAGTGCGCACCCAGCCATAAGGTTGCACGATAACGCTTTGGTGTTTTATTTAAAAAACGAAAAAGTGAGGTGTATTTGCCAAAGGCAACGATCAGCACCCCTTTGGCAAAAGGGTCCAGGGTACCCGAAAACCCTGCCTTGGCTGCATTGTATTTCCATTTGAGTCTTGAGAGGTATTGGTTGGAACCGATGTTTGAGGGTTTATACGCCACAAACAGGCGATCGATGTTGTCTCGTTTCTGCTTTGCCATTGGAGTACCTGAAAATCAGTTAGAGACGTTCAACAAAAGAGGCAAGGATGTCACGTTTCGTGCC
Organism: Sulfurimonadaceae bacterium; assembly: GCA_041553195.1. Taxonomy (GTDB): domain Bacteria; phylum Campylobacterota; class Campylobacteria; order Campylobacterales; family Sulfurimonadaceae; genus Sulfonitrofixus. The sequence goes on along the minus strand of JBFEJN010000002.1, from coordinate 5,319 downwards.
GCCGAAATTGATGTTGAGTTTAAATTCACGACCCGCTTTGGAAACGCCGAGAACGCGGCCCGGCCCAAAGATCTTATGACGGACAAGGTCCCCTTTTTTAAAGGCGGTGTTCTGTTCGACTTTCAAAGAACCCTCGCAAAGGCCTGCTTCGGTCAGGAAACGGCTTTTGCCAAGATCTGTTCTGCGGCCTTTGTAAAAGCGACTATTGACATGAGAGAGGGTAAGAGTGTCCTTGGCCCGGGTAAATGCAACATAGCCTAAACGGCGTTCCTCTTCGGTGTCACTGCCGTCACCGATAAGCGGCAGAAAACCTTCTTCCATTCCGATAATAAACAGATGTTCAAATTCCAAGCCTTTGGAGGCATGAATACTCATAATGTAGATGCTCTCGCCCTCGACCTCGTCCTGATCGCTTTGCAGGGTGAGTTCATTTAAAAATTCATCAAGCGTCGCTTCGGGTGACTGCTTTATGAAATCTCTGAAGAGACCATAGAACTCATCCATATTGGCGATCCGCTCGCTCTCATCGGGCATGTTTTTATAGATATCTTTGAGTTTGAACCGCTCTTCCAGGACATCGATAAAATCGTAGGTCGAGTGTTCTGCGACCATCATCACTTCATGGATGTCGGCTACAAAAGCCTGCAACGTTTGTGTGTTTTTCTTTTTGACCAAGGCTTCAAGTTCGGCGCTGCTACACTCTTTAATAAAGTCATACATTGAGACGGCTTTGGATATCGCAGCCAGTTCTATCTTCTCAACACTGGCTTTCCCAAGTCCGCGCTTTGGTTTGTTGATAATGCGCTTCATGGAGAAGTTGTCGTGTGGATTTGTAATGAGACGTATATAGGAAATGAGGTCTTTGACCTCCGCACGGTCGTAAAATCGCAGACCACCGACGAGTTTGTAGGCAATTCCTGCACGGTTTAGTCCTTCTTCGAGTGAACGGGAGAGGGCATTGACACGGTAGAGAATAGCGATCTCTTTTGGGGAAACCCCTTTGGTGATCAGTTCGTTGACCTTGGCGGCAATCTTGCGCGCTTCTTCATTTTCATCATAAGAGCTGAGCGTTACGACATCTTCGCCGCCATCTCGTGTTGCAATCAGTTTTTTTCCAAGACGTGAACGGTTATGCTGGATGAGTTCGTTGGCAACATTTAAGATGGCCGCACGGGAGCGGTAGTTTTGTTCAAGCTTGACAACAGTTGTGTTTTCAAAGTCTTCATGAAATTCAAGAATATTACGAACATGTGCCCCGCGCCAGCCATAGATACTCTGGTCATCATCCCCAACCACACAGAGGTTGTTATGGGTCATGCAGAGTTTTTTCAACAGTCTGAATTGCAGTTCGTTTGTATCCTGGTATTCATCGATCATGATGTACTGGTACTGTTCACTGGTACGCTTGGCCAGCTCTTCGTTCTCATCGAGAAGTTTATAGGTCAGTGCCAAGAGATCATCAAAGTCGACAAGGTTGTTTTCGAGTAGATAGGCTTCGTACTCTTCGTATATTTTAGCGATCTGTTTATAATTTTTGAGTTCAGCCTGGGCGTAAGCCTGCTCCGGAGAAATGAGTGAGTTTTTATAACGTGATATCTCACTGGCGATAAGCGGAAGAGGCAGTTCTGCATTGATCTTCTTTAAAATACGTTTTTTGTCATCGGTATCGATAACGACAAAGTTGTTTTGACGTTTGAGAAGATGGATGTTGAATTTTAGAAAAAGCAGACCGAATTTGTGAAAGGTACAGAGAAGAGGCGGATATGAGGTGGGGTTGATCATTCCAAAGGCACGTTCTTGCATCTCTTTGGCGGCTTTGTTGGTAAACGTCAGCGTCAACGTATTGTTAGGCGCGATGCCAACAACATCTAAAAGATACGCTAAACGAGAGGTGATCGTCTTGGTTTTTCCACTGCCGGCCCCTGCTAGAATGAGAAGAGGACCGTCGATCTGTTTAACAGCTGAACTTTGTGATTCATTTAAATTAGTAAATATTTTATCCATGAAGTCTGCATTCTTTATATGTATATCTTTAAATTATAGCAAAATTGCTTTAAATAACGCAGTTACATGGCGTTTTGACGTGGAAGCGGTCTAAAAGCAATTTTTAAAAGATTTATAAAAGTTATAGTATCAATTTATAATCACAAAAAAGTTTAATAAGTATATATTATTCAAATGTCTTGTAAATATTTATAATTCTGCGTTATAATGCTTGAACTATATTTATTATACATAAAAGGACAGCTTATGTTAAAAGATTTTGCAAAACTCCATACTTTTTTGACGGTAATCAAAGAGAAAAGTTTTTCGAAAGCATCTGCAAAGCTTGGGATCTCCCAACCGGCAGTAACACAACAAATAAAATTTATCGAAGAGTACCTCGACACAAAAATCGTTGAACGTAAGAAAAACGGTATTAAACTGACAAAAGAGGGTGAAGATCTTTTCCGTATTGCAACGCGTCTCGAAAAAGCGATCAGTGCCAGTGAAAAAGATCTGTTGAAGATCATTAACAAAGATTTCACATTTATTCTGGGCTCTTCATATGCCATCGGTAACTATATCATGCCACGTTTTCTTGGCGCGATCAAAGAGAAGATCAACAATGAAGTCTACATGAATGTCGGTATGTCAGAAGATCTGGTCGATGCCATCGAAGACAAGAAGATCGATATTGCACTGATCGAGTCGCCGGTTTTCAGGGACGGTATTATCTACCGTGAATGGATGGATGATGAATTGGTCATCTTCTCCAACCAGCCGATTCCGAAGCAACTTCGCCGTGATGACATGTACACATTTGACTGGATCTGTCGTGATGAAAAATCACATACGCGCCGTATTACCTCGGAAGCGTTTGAAGAGATCGGTGTGGAGTGCGCCAGCTTCAATGTCATCGGTGTCGTGCAAAGTCCAACGGCAATCAAAGAGTCTATTCTTCGTTCTCCAAAAGATTCGGTACGCCCTGTTGTCTCCGTTATCTCACGTCATGTTATTCAAGATGAGTTGGCAAACGGAACACTGTTTGAAGCACGTATTAAAGGCCAGAAGATCGAGCGTAAGTTGTATATTGCCTATGGTAAAGACCGTAAGCACGATGCTTTTGTCGACAATGTCGTCAATTATCTTCTTTCACTGAAAGTCTAATCCCCTTAACGAGCAGTTGCGCTCGTTGACTTCCAACGTACCCTCTTTTAAATTTATAGTTTGAAAAATAAGTTTATATCCATGATGTTTGTCATGCTGGTGATCGAACACATGAAAAGTGGGAGCAGTGCGTAGAGTCGCTTACCTGGCAATATGTTACAATACTCAAAAATATAAAGACGCGGTATGAAAACAACATTAACATTTATTGGCAACGGCAATATGGCACTGTCGATAGCACAGGGACTGAAAGATGATTATGCGATTGAGGTGGTCGGTCGCAATATGGATAAACTCGATGCCTTTGAAGAGGCTTTGGGCTGTACGATTACGAAGTCTGTTCTGAACGGTTTTGACATCAGCGGAAAAACGCTGCTCTTGTGTGTCAAGCCTTATAATGTTCAAGAAGTCGGGGAGCATCTACGCGGTGAAGCCAAGGTCATCTACTCTGTATTGGCCGGTACCACTTTGAAGACACTGTCGTCGAATATTAAAACAGATGCGGTCGTACGTGCCATGCCAAATCTTGCAGCAACGGTTAAAAAGTCGATGACAACCTTGACAGGCGACAGCGCCTACCAAAAAGAGGCAGAGACACTGTTCAGCGCAATCGGCCCCGTACGTTGGCTTGGCTCTGAAAAAGAGATCGATATCGCGACGGCACTTGCCGGTTCCGGCCCGGCTTACCTGGCATTAATGGCGGAAGCCTTGGCTGATGGTGCTGTCAAACAAGGGCTGAAACGCGACGACGCGATGGCGATCATGCGCGGGCTCTTCGGCGGTTTCGGTGAACTGATCCAAGACGTTCATCCGGCACTGCTCAAAGACGGTGTCATGAGCCCGGGCGGAACGACTGCCGCCGGCTACGGCGCCTTGGAAGACGGCAATGTCCGAGCCGCTTGTATCGATGCAGTAGAACGCGCCTACAAAAAAGCAGTCGAACTTTCCTAATCTTCAGGTGATCGTGAATCACCTATCCTTTCAAGCCTATTCTTTTCCCGCAATGGGTATATAAGTTGAATGATTTGTCGATATTAAAAATTGAAAAGACACGATAAAAAAAGCTTGCTTTCAAAACAATTTTTTCTTTAATCAAGGCGGAAATGAGTGAAGTGTACTTCTGTACATAAGCTCTTTGACAACGTAGAGTAAAGGAAAAAGTGTTTTGAAAGTGGTGGCTTATCTCGGAATCGAACCAAGGACACAATGATTTTCAGTCATTTGCTCTACCGACTGAGCTAATAAGCCACTTTGGGAGTAAAAGACTTAATAAAAAGACGTGGTGGCTCATCTCGGAATCGAACCAAGGACACAATGATTTTCAGTCATTTGCTCTACCGACTGAGCTAATGAGCCATATCTATTTTATTAAGAGGCAGAATTATATCGATGCTACCTTGAATACTAGCTTAGTTTTAGTCTAATTTTGCGATAGCTTCTTTAAATCGTTCACCGCGAACAGCATAAGATGGAAATTGGTCCAGACTTGCAGCAGCCGGTGAGAGTAAAGCGACACTCTTTTTGTCATGGTTCTTGGCAATCTCTTCCACCGCTTTTTCAATCGTAGAACAGGGTGTAAACTTAACGTTGTGTTGCTCGGCCAGGGTGTTGAGGCGATCTTCATTTGTTCCGAGAGTATAGATCTCGACATCATAATTGACAAGGGCGTTGAAGAGCGGTTCCAGTTCGACTCCCTTGTCATCCCCGCCGAGGATGAGATGAATATGTTGCTCTTTATAACGTTCAAGCGCTGCCAATGTCGCATCGATGTTGGTGGCCTTGGTGTCGTTTACCCAGAGACGTCCCTCTCGGTCGTGCAGTTCTTCCTGACGGTGCGGGTCTAGTGTAAAGGCGTTGATCTTGACATAGTCAATGACGTCATACAGAATTTTCTCTACCCCCATTGCGATAACAGCATCGAGTAAGAACGCACCTTTGAATTTGACCTTGTCTGTGTCAATACCAAAATAGGAAGCCAGGTCGTCAGCATTTTCATAGGTAATCAAAAAGGCATCGGTCTCAACGTTTGCAAATGCTTTGGGGACAATCGCAATTTCTCCCTCTTTCATTGCAGCAAGCGGTTTTAGTTTTGCTTTGTAATACTCTTCGTAACTGCCGTGCCAGGAGAGGTGATCGGGTGCAATCGGCAGAAGAAGATAGAGGTTGGGT
>JBFEJN010000001.1:0-132035 GCA_041553195.1 Sulfurimonadaceae bacterium | reverse complement strand
CTGTAAACAACGCTTTAAACAAGGCTTCCCCCTGGGCGACAACACTTTCCTGCACTACAGCACTCTGCTCGTCGAAATACCCCTCTACGTTGTCATAGACCGAGGTCGAGCTGAGAAGCACGATCTGTTTGACGCTTTTTCTGCAGTTTTCGGCAAGGTTCTTGAGCATATCCAGATAGTTCTCTCGAGGTGAGACAGCGATGACCAGACTCTCTACATCCCAAAACGCTGAATCTTTGTCAGGATCCTGAAAAGCACTGATACCTTCTTGGTACAACTTCTGCATCGAAACATCGGAACGTACTGCCCCAAAAACAATATGTTTTTCTGAGAGCTTTTTGGCCAAGGAGCGACCTAGCCATCCGCAGCCAAAAATAGCGATCCGCATCTAATGCAGACCACCGAGTTCTGCCATGACCGTGTCCCGTCTGGTCACATCCAGACGTCGGCAGGCCGATTCAAAAGCGCTGCCCTCACCGATAATGTAGCACTTGTGTTTTGCCCTGGTGATCGCCGTATAGAGCAGCTTGGTGTTGTGCATAATGAAATGCGAAAAGCTCATCGGCATGACGACTACGTCATACTCCATGCCCTGCACCTTATGGATCGTCAGCGCATACGAGAGTGTCAGATGGCTTTTGAGCTGCTCGTACGAATACTGGACCACTGTATCTTCATTGGGGTAGACCACATAGACCAGTTCCTCCTCTTCGTCGATCTTGAAGAGCAGGCCCCCCATGCCGTTAAAGATCCGTCGTTCGCTGCTCTCTTCACCGCTTTTAAACCCCTCCATATTCCACGATGGCATGTTCTCGTTTTTGATGTGAACCACCTTGTCCAACAGACGGTACTCCCTCTCCCCTTTTTTGACCAGCTGTTTCGGCTTGGGGTTGAAATAGGACTGCAGGATCGTGTTTAGGTTGTCTACCCCGAGTGTACCGCCCCGCATCGGTGTGATGACCTGAAAATAGGTGAGATACTCCTTGATCTCTTTTTGCGCCAGGTAATGCCGCGCTTTGGGAATGTAGGTCACCGCTTTGTGCATGATCTCGCGCACAATAGCATCGGCATTTTCCTGGCGGAGTTCTGCCAGTTCGCTTTGCGAGGCATTGGCGCGGCGTGCATAGTAGTTCTCGATGTCAACGTGAATAAAAGTAAAGTCATCATAGCTTTGCATATAATCAGGGATGATTCCCTGACGGATATCATTGGCGATCAGTGCGATCGCCTGTTCTTCACTCTGGCGGTAGATCTTGGTCAATTTTACGATCGGTGTCAGTTCGAGTTTTAACAGGTCTCCCAGCACGTCACCCGCGCCAATAGGCGGAAGCTGCGCATCGTCTCCGACAATGATGACGACCGCATCGCGCGCCACCTTGGAAAGCAGACGGGCGAACAGCAGTGAATTGATCATCGACGCTTCATCGATGAGCACAACCTCGTACGGCAGCGTGTCACGGTCTTCGTACTTTACCAGCAGACTCTGAATCGTCGCACTGGCATACCCCGTCGTCTCTGCGATACGCTGCGAGGCGATGCCGCTCAGGGCACAGGTAATGACCGACTCCGCTTTGTAGCGTACCGCCAGAACATCCAGGATCGTACGGGCAGTGGTACTTTTACCGGTCCCGGCATAGCCGACCAGGCAGAGAATTCCCTTGCCGCTGTTAATGACATCGACCGCTTCGCGCTGCTGTTCACCCAGCTGCAGACCGCCTTTTGCCACAAAACTGTCCAGGTCTTTGACGATGGTCCCGTTGTCAACCTTGGAACGGCGTTTGAACTCGTCAAAAAGAAACTTCTCTGCCTCATAGAGCCGGTCGGGTGCATAGCGGTAGTGCGCAAGCGGATAGATGTTCCCTTCACTGACCCGCTCAAGCAGGACCATGTCGTAAAGAGCGTTCTGTCCGCCGAAGTTGAGCAGATTGTCCAGCTGTTCGAACAAAAGGCTTTTCTCGACACAGGAGTTGCCCTGCTGATCGCAGAACTCGTTGAGCGCAAAGTCCATTGCCGAACTGATACGTTTTTCGGAGAGCGGGTCTATGCCCATATTAAGGGCTATTTCATCGGCACGTTTAAAACCGATGCCCCGTATGGAGGTGAGGATGTAGGGATTGTTGCGGATCTTCTCAGCCGGGTTCTCGACCTCTTTCATCGCCCCGGCAATAATAGAGAGAATCCCCGGTGTCACACCGAACGGCGAGAGAAAAGAGCCCAGTTCACGCAGAGAGCGGAACTGTTTCCAGCGCGTCTGCATCTTGGCTAACCGTTTTTTCTGAATCCCCTTGAACTCCAAAAGACGTTCAATATCATTGTCCAGAATATCGACAAGTCCCTCTTCACCAAAGGCCTCTATGAGGTCCGCCGTCACTTTTTTTGGAAAGCCTTTGACGACACGGTTCAGAAAGAAAAAAAGTTCGTTTTGATTGACGGTAATGCTCTCGAAAAGAAAAGATTTGCCGTGTTTCTGATGCTCCTGGTAGTCACCCTTTAAGGTCACCGCCGCATCGACAAGATTACTGACCTCACTTTCGTGGTACTCGCCCTGGATCTTCTCACCGGACTTCAGCACACCGATAAAAAAGCCCTCTTGTTCAAAGATGATCTTGTCGATTTGGCCGATCACTGTTTTCATCTCGTCTGCTTTCAGAAAATGTACTGTCGATCAGCTCTCAAGCATTCTTAGGCTTTAACGCGTTCTAAACGTTCGGCTTCTTGCGCCTTGTAGAGTTCAGCACACCCTTTTGAAAGTTCGCGGATCTGCAGAATGTAGTTGGCACGTTCTGTCTGTGAGACGGCCTTGCGTGCATCGAGGGTGTTAAAGGTGTTCGAAGCCGCCATACAGAGGTCGTACGCCGGCAGTGGAAGGCCTGCATCCAAGGCACGTTTACACTCCGCCGCCTTGGCATCAAAGTCGGCAAACAACATCGTAATGTCGGCCACTTCGAAGTTGTACTTGGAGAACTCAATCTCGCTCTCTTTATGAATGTCACGATAAAGCGTCTTGCCGTGTTCGTTCTCGTTCCAGACGATGTCAAAGACCGAGTCGACCCCCTGAAGGTACATTGCCAGACGCTCTGTTCCGTAGGTGATCTCAACGGCGACAGGGTCACATGCGATCCCGCCAACCTGCTGAAAGTAGGTAAACTGTGTGACTTCCATGCCGTTTAACCACACTTCCCAGCCCAGTCCCCAGGCACCGAGAGTCGGTGATTCCCAGTTGTCTTCGACAAAACGGATGTCATGGTCTTTCAGGTTCAGTCCAAGGTACTCCAGACTTTTAAGGTAAAGTTCCTGTATATTGTCCGGACTCGGCTTGATCAGCGCCTGGAACTGGTAATAACTTCCAAGACGGTTCGGGTTCTCCCCGTAACGGCCGTCAGTAGGGCGGCGAGACGGTGCCACGTACGCTACCGACCACGGTTGTGAATCGAGTGAACGTAAAAAGGTTGCAGGGTGAAACGTACCTGCACCTGCCGGAATGTCGTACGGCTGAACAATGTTACAACCCTGCTCTTTCCAAAATTCCTGTAGTTTTAAAAGTAGATCGCTAAACGTAATCATCTGGGCCCTTAAGGTGAATAATTGGCGAATTATAGCATCTTACATGCCGCCTTTTCATTATAGAGGCAAAGCTTACACTCTCGTAACAATCTTCTGTTAATATTAGAGTTCTATAATTATTAGAAAATCTGAATTATGTAGGTGGGACGTCCTGTGTTAATACGACAGCTGATTTTGCTTTTTTCACTATTATTTATACTAGGCTGTAACGATAAATCCACGAGCAGTGATGTTACCGTAAGCACCCAGGTCTATACGGCCACCTCTACCACGATGGCCTCACGCCCTATGCTGGTCATACTGTTAGAGTTTGCTGATCAGACCTTTGTCTCTTTAGATTCAGTCTGGCAGCAGAAACTGTTTGGCAGCAATACCGGAGAGCTTAACGACTACTATCATGAGATCTCGCAGAACCAGTTTGAATTTGCACCTGTTGCCGATCAGGGCGATGTTGCCAATGGTGTTGTAAAAGTTACCTTTACAGACAATCATCCTGATCCGGATATCAATGCCTATAACTTTACTGACCAGCTGCATCCCTATTTAAAACAAGCCATAGAAACGGTGAGTACCAACGGATTTGATTTCGCTGTTTATGACACTGACGGGAACAACGCTATCTCTCCGAATGAGCTCATCGTCACCTTTATTATGGCAGGCGAAGAAGATGCCTACTCCGGCGGGACAAGTATCAATGGGATATGGGCACATCAATGGTGCACAGAGACAACCTATACACCAATCGTTAATGGTGTAAAAGTGATGGATTGCAATGCGAATGGAAACTATGCGATCTTTGGCGAACGCCATCACGATTCGATACCTCTCAGTCATGATGCAACGGTCGGTATCATAGCCCATGAGCTAGGCCATTCCGCTTTCAACCTTCCTGATCTCTATTATGGCGGTGCTTCTCGTATCGGTTATTACGGTCTGATGTCATATGGTTCATGGGGGCAGATCGGTACCCAGGGTGAACCGGGTGATACGCCTACACACATGTGTGCGTGGAGCAAAATTGATACGGGTTGGTACAGTGCTACGCATACAGATACTATGAACAGTCATTATGAATTGAATGCAACTGGCATACTGAATCAATATAATATTATCAAGGTGACGCCCAGTATTTCTCTCAATGAATATTTTTTGCTTGAGAACAGAGGCATCAATGGCTATGATGCAGGATTAAAACTCGTCAATGATACCTTTGGCGGGGGTGTAGCAGTGTGGCACATTGACGAACAGGTCATTCAAAACTACCGAGCTAACAACACTATTAATTGGGATGCATCCCACAAAGGTGTCGATCTTGAAGAAGCGGCTGGGCCAAGCGTCGATATTGGTATCGGAGATCCAACGTTAAACCTATACTATAGCGGTAATGTTGACCAATTTACACCCTACACAGTGCCCAATACCAATTTATATGATGGCCGCAGATCAGATATATCGATAACCAATATTTCACCTATAGCAGAATCCATGATGCTGGATATTGTCAATCCAAACTAAAGGAACAATGTGAAATTATTACTACTCTTTACCCTTATCGCCCAAGTATTACTTGCAGCACCCGCCTTTCAGGGAAAACGCCTCTTCACACAGCCCGACGGAACCGAAGTGACCTACCGGCTGCAGGGCGATGAACATTTAAACTGGATGGAGAGTGAAGGTGGTGATATTCTTCTTTACAGCAAGAAGAACAAGCGCTTGGAGTTCGCCGAGATCAAGGACAATGCCCTGCAACCGTCGGGTGTCGCCTTTTCAAAAAGCGATGCAGCTAAAGCACCTTCTGGGACCCAACGACCGCAACTCTCCAAAGATGATCTTGCGGCATTGCATGCAAAAAAGCGCGACGAGCACCTTTCCAGGATGAAAAGCCGTCATACTGAGCACTAAGACTCAGTAGATAAAAGGGATGAACCTTTTCGTTCTTGTCTTGTATGCCTCGTAGGCCTCATCATGACAGCTCCACAGTTCTTCTTCTCGGTTCGCTTTTAAGATCAAAATAACTATCAACAGAACAAAACTGATCCATTCCAACACGATCGGTGTACCGATCGCCATCCCCAGCGTCATAAGCATCACCGAAGTGTACATCGGATGGCGAACCAGTCTATATGGGCCGTGCATTACCAACGCACAGCCCTCTTTTAACTCAGGCCGGATATTGAAATTTCCGATGGTGTTATAACGTGTCGTCCAAATCCCGAACACAGCACCGGATACCGTGATCGTTAGCCCTGCCCGTGAGAAGAGAAGATCGCTTGAGAGAACGGCCATTAGACCGATCAGAAAGAATTGGGCAAAGACTAAAGCGCGCGAGTACATCAGTTCATCTTACAGATGATGTCACCGACCTGCTGGCCAAGTGAGGCTGCAACCACGTTACATTTTACTTTGAGCAGATAACAGAGATTTGTCCGGGGTGAAGGTGAGAGGCATTCGTAGTTCCCCATCCCTTTGGTAATGACCAGGTCAGCCGTGTCAAAGAGCTGTTGGCTCACCTTGTTCGCCCGTTCGTACGCAAAACCGGGTGTGTTCACCCCGCTGTCGACCAGGTTGCACAGCGTGTCAAAACCGGCCTCTTTCGCCTCTCTCATCGTCACATCATTGATAATAGGATTGCCGCGTACCATATAGGAGATCTCAAGGTCAGGGTAGAGTTTTTGCAGGGTCTCGATACAGAGATAATCGAAGATGTGTTCACCGACATTGTCTCCGATGTAGAGCAGTGTCGACGCGTTTTTCAACGCGTTTTTGAGCTTATCAACATCATCGTGGGCAAAATGGGTCGTAAAGATCTTCGCCATCTCCTCGTCCAGGTCGAACGTTACCTCAGCGGCAAGGTCGATGACATTACCCGCGACTGCGATCTTGATCGCGGTCATCAGCGTGTCATCTGCCTTCTCCAGCTCTGCGTGGAGTTGGGGAACGAAGGCTTTGGCTTTTTCTGTAGCATGCGCTTTTAATTCGCCGTAAAGGTCTTCCATACCGGCCATCTCAGCCATCTGTTCGTACACAGTTGAGGCCACTTCGGGCGGCGACTTTGTAAAGTCGAATGTCTGACCCAGTTTTTCTACCCGCTCGACCATACGTTTGCTCAATGTACTGTCCGCGCGTATCGCTTCGGTCACACGGCGGCTTTGGTTAAGTATACATTCAACACAGGCATTGTCTATTTTCATATTCTGTTCACTTTTTGGGGGTTTTCAAGGAGTAGAGGTATCGTATGGTGTTGCCTGACCGTTCTAGGCAACATAGGGGTATAAGGCCAAAGCCCTATACCCTTATTTAATAATCGTCTCGATCTCTAAAGAGTCCATCTCAACTCTTTTTGCTTTCGCAATACGGTCTTCTTTAAGCTTGACCGCAAGATCTTCATCATTGAGCCCAAGGATCTGCATCGCAAGATACGCCGAGTTGATCGCACCGGCCTTGCCGATAGCGACTGTCGCTACCGGCATACCCGCCGGCATCTGTACCGTTGAAAGAAGCGCATCGATACCGCTTAAAGCAGAAGCACTCATCGGAACACCGATAATAGGCTTAACCGTTTGTGATGCCAAAACACCCGCAAGGTGTGCTGCCATACCCGCTGCTGCAATAAAGACCTGTGCGCCTTTTTTCTCAGCATCTTTAATATAGGTTTTTGTACGCTCCGGTGAACGGTGCGCTGAAGAGATGATAAGTTCGTGGTGAACGCCAAACGCTTCCAATGTATCTGCACATGACTTCATTACTTCGTAGTCGCTTTTACTTCCAATGATGATTGAAACAAATTTCATACAATTTCCTCTTTTTGGCCTTACGCCTCTTTTTGTTGTCGGCATTATAGCAAAATCACAATTAGGTTAGAAACGCTCCAACATGTTACTTTCAACTCAACCGTGTAAAATTAGTTTTTACTCTGATCTACCAAGGTTTTTCATGCGACTTATATGGCTGCTTTTTTTACCCCTCCTCTCCTTGCAGGCAGGTGAGATCATCACAGAACTCTACTCCAAACCTTCATTGACACCCGAACAGATAGCCGATAAACAAGAAGGTGTCTATGTCACCGGTCTGCCTCTGGTCAATTATGATGCGGACAAAGGCTTCGGTTATGGCGCCCGCGTCTACCTGTACGACAATGGAAAAAGAGACGAAGATCTTTTTACCTTGACGCCCTACAAGCACCAGACCTACCTGCAGTTTTTTCAAACGACCAATGGTTGGACCTACCATGTGCTGCATTATGATGCACCCTATATCGGTGATACGCTTTTTCGCCTGACCGGTGAGCTTGTCTATGAAAAGAACACGCAGGCAAACTATTTTGGGACGACCTCCGACTCCATGAACGACTTAACGGACACCTTCGGCACCAGTTACACCACCGCTCAAGAGCAGCAAGATGCGCTCGATGCCCAGGGCAGCCGCTACTACAACCGCTATCTTCTGGAGAAGCCAAAAGCAGAGATCAACCTCGCCAGAGACCTCTTTGGCGGCCTTGTCCGTCTGAGTGTCGGCGTCAATCTTTCGCATGCATCCGTTACCGACTACAACAACACCACCGTACTCGACAAATACAATACGCTCAGTAAACTCGCCGAAGACAAAGAGAGCCTCATCGGGTACGAAGGGGGATGGGACAATGGAGTCAAACTTGCAGCGGTCTATGACTCGCGTGACTTTGCGCCCAACCCGAAGAATGGTTCTATCCACGATTTTGCTGTCAGCCTCTACGGCAAATTCCTCGGCAGCGACTTTGCACACCAACGCTATACCTTCTCCACACGGAACTTCTTTACGCCAAAAAATGCAGACTATTTTACACTGGCACTTCAAGGTATCTACAGTGTTCAACATGGCGACACACCCTTTTTCGACCAGAATATTCTCGATTTTGCCGATGATCAAAAAACCGGTCTAGGCGGGTATCGTACCCTGCGCGGGTATCAGCAGGACCGTTTTGTGGCAGATGTCAAAGTACTTGCCAATGTCGAAACGCGCTTTAACTTTTACAAAGCACGCACTTTCGGGCAGACCTTTGACTTCATGGTCGTGCCCTTCATCGATGCGGGTAAAGTGTTTGACAGTGTCAGTGAGACGGATGTGAAAGGGTACCGGTACACTTATGGTGCCGGTATGCGCATTGCCTGGAACCAGGCGACCATCATCATGATCGATTATGGTCAGAGTGTGGAAGACAGCGGTCTATATATCAACTTCGGGCATATTTTCTAGCCCCTTTGTCAGTGACTGACCGTCTTTGAAAAAACATTCATCACAACAACACCCGCGATGATCAGCCCCATCCCGATCATGGCAGGCGTGTCCGGTACTTGTTTAAACAGGAGTGCCCCGACAAGTGCAATAAGAACAATACCGACGCCGGACCATATAGCGTAGGCAACACCGACCGGAACAGTTTTAAGCACCAAAGATAGAAAGTAGAAGGCAACACCGTAACCGGCGATGACAATAAGCGACGGCCACAACTTGCTGAATTCCTCAGAGGCCTTTAAGGCACTTGTCCCGATTACCTCGGCGACGATCGCTATACTCAAATAGATAAACCCAATGTTCATGATAACCTCCGAATTTTAATCGATGTGTACGCTACTCAACCTACTGCGGCGGCGACTGGTCAATACCGTCTGCAGGAATGCGCAAGAACGTGTATTGCGGCAGTGTGATCGGCATCTTGATCGGGTTGACATTCCCGCTGTGAACGCTTTCCCACTCTTTGCCGTTTTCGGCGACAAGCTTTTTAAAGATCATATAGTAAGTCTCGTCCTCTTTGACGACACTGCCTATCTCATTATCCACCTCTTCGATATGCGTGCCGAGCGGTGCCATGATCTCGACTTTGTCACCCGGTAACGTCTTGTACTTACAAAGGAAATGTGTTCCCTCCGGCGTGACCATACCACTGACCTGATGGCTTCCCATCTGCATCGTAAAGTCCAGGCTCTGCGTGTCGTGCTTTTCGAACGGACGGTTGATGAGGTAGGCGTCTGTAAAGCCGCGGTTTTGCATGGAGTGGATCTCATGCTGGTAACGTTCTGGGTGGTAGTCGTTGCGATAATAGTCGTCGATCGCCATGCGATATGCCTTCGCCGTCGTCGCCGCATAATACGAGGTCTTGGTACGTCCTTCGATCTTGACCGAGTCCACCGCACCCGAATCCAGGATCTCTTTCATATGCGACGCCAGATTCAGGTCTTTCGAGTTCATGATGTAGGTACCGACACCCGGGTCTTCTTCGAGTCTGAAGAGGGTTCCTGTCTCCGGATTAGCGGCATACATCTCGTACGGAAAACGGCAGTCGTTGGCACAGGAACCGCGGTTCGGAACGCGCCCGCTCTGAAGTGTCGAAATAAGGCAGCGTCCGCTGTAGGCAAAACACATCGAACCGTGGACAAAGACCTCCAGCTCAAGGTCCGGCAGCTCTTTTTTAATCTCCACCAGGTCTCTAAGCGAGATCTCACGCGCCGTAATAATACGCTGCGCCCCCATCTCATGGTAGATCTGCGCATCGAGGACATTCATGACATTGGCCTGTGTCGAGAGGTGTTTTGGGATGTGCGGTGCGATCTCCTGAGAGAGTTTAAGCACCCCCGGTGTCGCCACGATCATTGCGTCGGGTTCCAGCTCAGCCATCTTTTCAATATGTTTTTTCAGCAGGTTAAGCTGCGAGTTGAACGGAAAACCGTTGATCGTCGTATAGACCTTTTTGCCGCGTTCATGCGCATAGTCTATGCCCTCTTTAAAATCTTCCATACTGAACTCTTTACCCGAGCGGATACGAAGAGAGAAGTGGCTGACACCGCCATAGACGGCATCAGCGCCATAATCAAGAGCGATCTTTAGTTTTTCAAGGTTTCCCGCAGGGGAGAGAAGCTCTACTTTTTTTGCGTTATGCATATATATTTTTCCAGGTTCGCATCGACAAAACTTCTCTGTTACGGACAGATGAATTGCGATGACTTTAATATTATTGGCGTAATTTTAGCGCAATGCATAACAAAGCTCATTTAAAGAGTTAATCTATATTATAATTACAGCAACACTTTAATCGGAGAACTTATGAAAATCGATCTGCACAGCCATACTACGCTCTGTAACCACGCAACCGGCAGTGTAAACGATTATGTGGAACAAGCAATTGCCAACGGGACAGATGTCTTTGGTTTCTCCGACCACGCGCCGATGGACTTTGACCCGACCTACCGAATGAGCTTCGAAGAGATGGCTCTCTACCGCCAATGGGTCATGGACGCCAAAAAGAAATACGGCGACAAGATCGAGCTACTTTTCGGCTACGAAGTTGACTACCTTCCAGGCCACATGGACGAACGTGTCTTGAATGCCGACGTGGACTTTTTGATCGGTTCCGTTCACTTTATAAATGAATGGGGATTTGACAACCCCGAATTTATCGGCCGTTACCAGCACGAGGACATTGACCTGATCTGGCAAAAGTACTTCGATCTTATCGAAGCGATGGCCAAAACCGGGCTCTTTGACATCGCCGGGCACATCGATCTTATCAAGGTCTTTAAGTTTATGCCTCAACGCGATATTCTGGAGATCGCGATGCCTTCGCTCAAAGCGATTAAAGAGGCCGACATGGTCCTGGAGCTTAATGTCGCGGGATTCCGTAAACCCTGTGAAGAGCCCTACCCATCGCCTTCGATCCTAAAAGCAGCCTTTGAACTTGGCATTCCGATCACCTTCGGTTCCGATGCCCACAACCCAGAACAGGTTGGACTTTTCAGAGAAGAAGCAGAGGCCATGGCCAAATCGATCGGGTACACTGAAGCAGCCTACTTCAAAAACAGACAACGGGTCATGGTCTCTTTCTAGCCCTGATTCATCTCCGATAAGCAGTGTTTGACAGCATTACCCTAAGGTATTGAATTAAAGGCAAACTTATCTAAGTGTTGCTACATTAAGAGAGCTACCTAAAGGAGACATGATGGCTCTCTTTGTCTATCCAATGAAACTACTATTACTCTTCACCTTTCTCACGCAGCTTCTATTTGCTGTTGAGCATCAACCCAAACAACTGCTTTCGCCGCAAGAGACTATCAATATGTTAGAGACCATCAAACCCTACGCCATTGTTTTTGGACAAGGCGACAAAGAGGTCCATGCTTTTATCGATCCTTACTGCCCTGTTTCAAAACATTATATCTCCGCGCTGTTCGAGCATCAGGAGACGCGGTTCAAACAAAATACCTACTATTTTTACCTTTATGCACTCAAACATGGCGACGCTACAACAATGATCCAGACGATCCTGAGTGCTGAAGACAGGCAGCAGATGCTAAAGGCTGTCATGGTAGAGGAAGACCTTATCTTTGAAGAAGAGAACAGTAGTGCTGAAAATGCGATAAATAAGATTGAAAATGTTGCCCAAAAAATTGGTGTTTACAAGAGACCCTATATCATTATCAACGGTAAAGCGCAATAAGATTTAGTTTAAAATTACCAGTATGCTTAAATCTTAAACAGTGATTCCCACGTCTTGATCTATTACCTTTTGCTACACAAAGAAAACTGTCTATTTTTTAATCAATACTTACAGAAAAGTGTTACATGTTATTCGTTATACTTCTAGCAATCAATTATTAATCAGGAGATTACACATGGGAAAATTCGTTAACAACACTGAAGAGTTCTTTGCATATTGTCAAGAAAACGATGTTCAGTTCGTAGATTTAAGATTTACAGATATCAAAGGGACATGGCATCATGTTACTTACCGCATGAGTGCTGTAAATACTGACAACCTAGAGGCTGGTTTTCCATTTGACGGTTCTTCTGTAGATGCATGGCAGCCGATCAACAAATCAGACATGCTACTTAAAGCGGATGTAGGCACTGCATTTTTGGATCCATTTACTGCTGATCCTACCATTATTGTTTTCTGTGATGTTTTCGATATCTACAAAGGTCAACCATACGAGAGATGTCCTCGTTCAATCGCTAAGGCAGCACTTAAGCATGCTGACTCTTTAGGTATTGCCGATGCTGCATACTTTGGACCTGAAAATGAGTTCTTCGTTTTTGATGATGTTAAATTCACTGATGAGATCAATGAAGCAGGTTATAAGATCGACACTGAAGAAGGTGGCTGGAACAGCGGTACGACGTACCCGGATATGTACAACACAGGACACCGTCCAGGAACTAAGGGCGGTTACTTCCCGGTTGCCCCAACAGATTCAGGTGTTGATCTAAGAGCTGAGATGATGCTTGTTCTTGAGCAAGTCGGTCTTGAAGTCGTTCTTGGTCACCACGAAGTTGCACAAGGACAGCATGAGATCGGCGTTGTTTTCTCTGACATCATCGGTGCAGCAGATAACGTTCAAAAATACAAATACGTTGTAAAAATGATCGCACACCTTAACGGTAAAACAGCGACATTCATGCCTAAACCACTTTACGGTGACAACGGTAACGGTATGCACGTTCACCAATCACTTTGGAAAGACGGTAAAAACCTTTTCTACAAAGAAGGCAACTATGCGAACATCTCTGAAATGGGTATTAACTATGTCGGCGGTATCTTTAAACATGCACGTTCAGTTGCAGCGTTTACGAACCCGACGACAAACTCATACAAGAGACTTCTACCTGGCTTTGAAGCGCCAAGTGTCTTGACATACTCTTCTCAAAACCGTTCAGCATCTTGCCGTATCCCTTATGGTGCCGGTGAAAAAGCAACACGTGTTGAGATGCGTTTCCCGGATTCTACTGCATGTCCATACCTTGCATTTGCCGTTATGATGATGGCTGGTCTTGACGGTATTCAAAACAAAGAAGTTCCGGTTGGTCCAATGGACGAAGATCTATTCGAACTCTCTTTGGATGAGATCCGTGAAAAAGGAATCCCACAAATGCCACACACACTTCGTGGTGCGTTGGAATCACTTGTACGTGACAATGACTTCTTGAAACCTGTCTTTACAGACGAGTTCCTTGAGTCTTACAGACACTACAGATTTGAGCGTGACGTTTATCCTGACGAAGGTCGTCCGACAGCTTACGAGTTTAAGACAACATACCAGTGTTAATCCATTGATGCCTTCGGGCATCAACTCCCCACATTTTTTCCTCCTATTTTTTTTCAAAGCGCCCAATATCAGGCACACTTTATGGTTTCCATGTTATAACTTTGCATAATAAATTACTTCTCTAGCTAATTAATATGAACTGTTAGGATGTGTTGCGGTGACAAAAGAGAAAACCAAAGAACTTCTTAATACTGTTATCAACCTCAGTAGTGAAGCGCACCCTGATGTCCATCAAAAAGTGTTGTTACTGTCCAAACAGTATATGCAGGATGTCCGTTTTCGAGCGATGCTGGTGGAACAGAATTCCCGATACAATGAAAAACTCCAACGTCAGGAAAAAGAGCTCGCCCGCTACAAATATGAACTGACCAACCTGGTCAAGCAAGAGACTCAAATCCATCTTAGAAATGAAAAGATGCTCCAGCAACAGGCCAAAATGGCGGCAATGGGCGAGATGATGGATGCGGTAGCCCATCAATGGAAACAACCCCTCAATGCACTCAGCATGCTTGGACAACTCCTGCAGATGGATTTTCAAGAAGGCATTGTTGATGCGGAATATATCGACAATATGCTCAAAGACACTAACGAGCAGATAGAACATATGATCTCGACCTTGACCGAATTTCGTACCTTCTTCCGTCCGGACAAAGAACCGGAACCTTTTGGTCTCAAACGCTGTATTCAGACGGTCATGCTTTTGATGAAAGATGAACTGATGCGTAACCAGATCGAAGTGCATATCGAAAGCGAAAAAGAGGTGATCATCAATGGGATCGAAAACGAGTTCAAACACCTCATTCTTAACATCATTGCCAATGCCAAAGATGCCTTTAATGAGCGCGAACGAAAGCAACGTGCCATCTATATTCGCTTCTACGAAGAAGATGGCAACATCATTTTGCAGATCGAAGACAATGCCGGCGGTATTCCTGATGAGATCATCAAAGATATCTTCAAACCCAATATCACCTCAAAAAAAGATGGAACCGGGATCGGTCTCTACATGAGCGCGCAGATCGCCCAGAAGCTTAGCGGTCAACTCTTTGTGGCCAACACCGAACGCGGGGCAGAGTTCACCCTGGAAGTACATCCCTGCTGTAATTGAGTTACCATCAACTATCTGGCGCACCTCTACTTTGCTTCACCGACACCCGAATCAATGGTCGGCAACCTTTTGCCTGACTTTGCCAAAAACATCTCCGAGAAAGATTACGCAGCAGAGGTCATGGAGGGCGTCAGACTCCACCGCTTTATAGATGCCTATACCGACACGCATCCGATTGTCAGACAAAGTAAAAAGCGCATATCGTCCCATCGCAGAAGGTTCTCGCCTATTCTTGTCGATATTTTTTATGACCATTTTCTTGCTCTTCACTGGGATAAATACAGCACCGCTCCACTGCTTGATAGTACGCAAACATATTACGCACATCTCTTAAAAGCGGACATGCCTTTGCCGACGAGGCTGAGCGAGTCCATACAACGGATGCCGAAGATAGAACTGCTTTACAGCTACCGGACTTTGGAGGGAATCGCACATGCGGTCGACCGTGTCGCAACGCGAATCCGTTTCAAAAACAATCTTTACGGCGGTGTGGAGGAGTTGGAAAACAACTTCACAGCATTGGAAGCTGACTTTCACCCGTTTTTCGAACAACTGCAGGAGGCCGTGAAGACGTATCAAGAGAGACTCTAGACTTTTCGCTGCTGTATCTTCTTTTACACGTCAATCGCTCTGCTTCACCTTATCAGCTACTCTGCATCGTCCCATTTCTGCTCTGCGTGAGAATAGTCGCAATACGGTTTGTTTTTTGAATAGCCGCAGCGGCACAGCGTGTATTTGGTCGGTGCGAAATGTGTCGGTGTCGGCATTGCTTTAAGACGGATACCTTCGACACGGTACGGGCCGTTTTTGACTATCGTTATCTTTGGAGCAGTGCGTGAATCGACGTACTCTTTTCCATCAATACTGTACGACAGAGCTCCCGACGGACAGGCTTTGATCGTTTCAATGATCTCGGCACGGCCAGCCTGGTCCGGATGGATCCAGTCTCTCGAACCCTCTGAGGAAAAGACAGTAGGCAGCCCATGGACACAGGCAGCTGCGCCGGCGCAGATGGAACGGTTAAAATGTATCGTGATCTCTTTGCCGATATACTCTTGGATCTTCTCTTCGGTGATCTCTCTTTGACTTGTAAAACCGGCACTTTCATGCGAGCCGTCACACCAGGGCTTATTTTTTGACCTGCCGCATCGACATACGTATGCCGGGTTTTCAGACACAAGTTCTTGACCCTCTTTTTTAAAAACGACATCGGTACAATCAATCTCCAAAGGGCCATTTTCAATTCCACATATTTTACAATGCATGCTATTACCTTTATGTTTTGCCTTAGCTTTTTGCCATTTCAACCAGCAAGAGGTGTAGATCACTGATCGCTACGAAATCCAGGTTCTCGTCTGTCACTTCTGCCGCATCACCTGCTGAAAGAGCAGTACCATTTAGCAGCCCCTCACCTTCCATGACTTTGACATAGACCTGCCTGTCAGACTGCAGTTCGAACCGCAACACCTTTCGTGCATCGAGCTCACTGGCAAACATATTGGCATCTTGATAGATGGTGATCGCAGCGTCGCTCTGCTCCGGTCCGACAAGATGCAGCCATTTGTTATGACGGTCACTGAATGTAAAGACTTTTGAACCATACTGTGGTGCAAGACCTTTCTCCTGCGGAATGATCCAGGTCTGAATAAGATGTACCTCTTCATCTCCTTCGTTCATCTCGGAGTGTGTCACGCCTGTACCGGCACTCATATACTACACCGCGCCGCGTCCAAGGCTCTCTTTGTGCCCCATGCTGTCTTGATGTGTCAATTGGCCATTCAAGACATAGGTGATGATCTCCATGTCGTTATGCGGATGGGTTCCAAATCCGGTATTGCCGTTAATACGGTCATCGTTCATGACGCGAAGCGGACCGTAATGGATATTCTCCGGATCACGGTACTCGGCAAACGAGAAGTGGAAACGGCTTTTCAGCCAGCCGTGGTCGGCTAAATAGAGGGTATTGAAAGGTATGTGTTTAATCATCTTATCTTCTTTCTATCGAAGCACATCATTGATGCTTTTATAAGTATTCAGATTAAAACGATTGTCATAATAAACAACTTAACAAAAAAGGCTACTCCAAACATGCGGGCCGCTATTCATCTTCTGACTATTTAGCCACATTGCCGGCAACATTGAGCGCATCCCAGGTTTTGGAGATCGGTGGCGAGTAACAGAAGTCCATCATACCGAGCTCCTGCGTCGTCATTTTGGCTTTGATCGCCATGGCGATGACATCGATTCGCAGAGCCGCACCGCTCTTGCCAAGTACCTGTCCGCCAAGGATCACTTTCGTCTTGGCCTCATAGACAAGTTTTATATAGAGATCCTGCTGGTTTGGGTAATAGTCGGTATGGTTTTTGTCTTTGACAAAGACACTCTTGACCTCGAGACCGAGTTTTTCTGCGTCGGCTTCAGTGATGCCGGTCAAGGCCGCTTCGTAATCCATCACCTTGACACCGGCTGAGCCAAGCGACCCGGGGTAAAATGCCTCGACACCGGCCATGTTGGAACCGACGACGCGCCCCAGCTTATTGGCCCCTGTCGCGAGGGGAATGTAGACATTGTCATTTTTGACGATATGCGGCACCGTCGCACAATCGCCTGCCGAATAGATATCGGTGATGTTCGTTTCACCTTTGTGCGTCACGACGATTGCCCCGTTGTCGAGTGTTTCAATACCACTGCCTTCTAAAAACGCGGTGTTCGGCCTGAACCCGGTCGCAATGACCACCAGGTCTGTGGCATAGCGTCCCTTGTCGGTCACTACGGCCTCGACTTTTTGGGCTCCCGCAAACGCCTTGACCGATTCACCGGTAATGAGTTCAACGCCATGCGCCAGCAGTTCATCCTGCATCAACGCCACGATCCGCTCGTCGAAAATATGGTTAAAGATACGTTCGCTCCGCTGGATAAGACGTACTTTCTTACCGAGATTTTTCATCGCTTCGATGACTTCAACCCCGATAAACCCGCCGCCGACGACCGTGACATCTTTAACATCGTCAGACATTGCCAGCTTTTTGAGAGCCTTGCCCTCATCCATCTTGGTCAACATAAAGATGTTCTCAAGCGTGCTGTTTTTAAAAGGGAGCTTGATCGCATTGGCACCGGTTGCGATCATTAACCGGTCATAATTGTCCTCAAAAACGACACCGCTCTCACGATTCTTTACAGTAATCGACTTTTTTTCCGGATCAACACTGAGGACTTCGTGCTTGACAAAGAGTTCGATCCCCTCCTCTTGCATCTGTTCGACACTCCGAGCGATCATTTTGGAAGGGTCACTGAAAAAATCACCTACAAAATAAGGTAGACCGCAGGCCCCGAAAGAGACGATTTCGCCCATCTCGTAAACCCTTACGCTGCCTTCTTTCAGTAACCGTCTTGCCTTCGCTGCAGCACTCATCCCCGCCGCTACTCCTCCGATAATAATAATTTTCATACTCTTTTTTCTCCTTGTTCCATAGGCCTATTGTAACGCTTATTTGACAAAATATACAGGTTTTAGGATGTCCCGATTATTAAAGATAGCTTCATCAGATGAGATGACTCAGGTACTTTTCCAGTTTAGAGTCTCAATTTGCTATAATTGCGCCAATGATAATGATAGGGCACGTCTATTGAGCTGCCCTTTAGCAGGAGTTATCAGAATTTCAAGTTAAAGGATTTACCATGAGCACAATGCAAAGTGGAAAATACCGTCCCTACCCACAAGTTGATCTGCCAAATAGACAATGGCCGTCCAAAGTAATCGAAAAAGCACCTATCTGGTGTAGTGTTGACCTTCGTGATGGCAACCAGGCACTGATTACACCGATGAACCTTGACCAAAAACTTGAACTCTTCAACCTCCTGCTAAAACTCGGTTTTAAGACCATTGAGGTGGGGTTCCCATCGGCATCACAAGTCGAATTCGATTTTTTGCGCAAACTGGTCAATGACAATCTTATTCCAGACGATGTGACCATTCAGGTGCTGGTTCAGGCCAGAGAGCATCTTATTGCCCGTACTTTTGAAGCCTTGGAGGGTGTAAAGTCTGCGATTGTCCACTTGTACAATTCAACGTCGACAGCGCAGCGCAAGATCGTCTTTCAAAAAGAGAAAGAGGAGATCATTGCACTGGCCCTAGAGGGTGTTGACCTGGTCAAGAAATATGAGGCTAAACACAACGGCAAGATAGCCTTGGAATACTCACCGGAATCGTTTACCGGTACGGAATTGGAGTTTGCAGCGGAGATCTGTAATGCGGTCACGGCACGTTGGGGTGTAGGCCCGGACAGAAAGGTCATCATCAACCTTCCCGCAACGGTCGAAATGGCGACACCGAATGTCTATGCCGACCAGATCGAATGGATGGGGCGTCACCTGGATAACCGTGAGAACATCCTGATTTCGACGCACACCCATAATGACCGCGGAACATCTGTAGCGGCGACGGAACTTGCATTGCTTGCAGGCGCCGACAGAGTTGAAGGGACCCTGCTTTCCAATGGAGAGCGTACCGGAAATGTCGACATCATCACCTTGGCATTGAACATGTACACACAAGGCTTGGACACAGGGCTTGACTTCAGTGACATCAACACGGTCCTCGACGTTGTCGAACGTTGTACCGATATGAAGACCCATGAGCGTCATCCCTATGTCGGTGAGTTGGTCTACACGGCTTTCTCAGGCTCACACCAGGATGCGATCAACAAAGGTCTCGCCTATCAGCGTGCCAAAGAAGAACCGTTCTGGGAAGTCCCGTACCTGCCGATCGATCCGGAAGATGTCGGGCGAAGTTACGAAAGTATCATTCGTATTAACTCGCAGTCGGGAAAAGGCGGTGTTGCCTACGTTCTCGAAGACAGTTTCGGGTACCAGCTTCCTAAAAAGATGCACCCGGAGATCGGTAAGATCGTACAGGAGGTCACCGACAAAGAGGCAAGAGAGTTAAGTAATGATGAGATTCTAAAGATCTTTGAGCGAACCTATTTTTCTCCGCCGACCCATCTGGAGTTCATCTCCCGCTCAGCTTCTACTAAAGAAAAGAGTGTCTGGTGTAAACTCAAATATCGCTACAACGGTAAAGAGATCGAAGCAGAAGGGGAAGGAAACGGTCCAATCGATGCTTGTCGAAAAGCATTGATGAAGAACTATCCGAACAAGTTTGTTCTGAAGTCCTATTCTGAGCACTCATTGGGCGGAAAATCGTCGGCAAAAGCCGTTGCCTACGTCGAGATCGAAACCAAAGACGGCCAGTCGTTTTTCGGTGTCGGAAAAGACAGCGATATCACCTTGGCCACGATCAAAGCACTTTTCAGTGCGATCAACCGAGCCTTTAAAAGCTAAAACCGACCACCGCTTCGGGGTAACCCGAAGTGCTGTCACTTGTGCTACCTTCATTCAGATAATATTCCTGAACCCATCCAAATCCTGCATAACCATTGGGAAATAGAACAGCCAGACCTACACGCCCACCGGCACTGCTGTAGTTTTCATACTGATCATCATTAAAGGCAGTGTAACGGTAGAATGCCCCGACGTAGGGACGGAACTTTGACTGGGTAGGAATATAATACGTCACCGGAATAGAGGCTTGATTGATAGTAGGTGAACCGCCGAACCATCCGCGATATCCTACCCCCAAGGCGAGATTTTCTGCAACAAAATAATCCGCATTAACCCCGAGAATATAATAGTTTTCCGTATAAGATCCGAAAAATGTACCGTTTGAATAACTTACACTTCCCGAACCTATAGTGATACCGATACTTTTATTACCTGAGCCAAAGGGATTGGCAAAAGCAAGTGTACTTGCTACTAAAACTACTGAAACGATCTTTATCATCTGAAACTCCTTAAAAAAGCAGCTCTTCGTCTGCTTCCGCCTGCACTTCAACATGCGGCGGTTTGGAGATGTCGGTAAAGTACTCTTTATTTTTACCTTCTACTGTCACCTCGATAACATCATCCGGTTTTTCGAACTTGCGCGGCATCTGCGGATAGATCTTGATCAGCTCTTTATAAAAATAGCCGAATGAAGGGGCTGCCGTCCAACCACCCTGTTCTCTGCTCCACAGTGGAGAATTGTCATCATTACCAAACCAGACCACGGTCTCGATAGAAGGCGAATAGCCGACAAACCAGGTGTCGATGGAATCATTGGTCGTACCTGTCTTACCGGCCAGTTCTATGCCGTCCACTCGTGCACGGACACCTGTACCCCGTTGCACGATATCACGTAAAATTGTTGTCATTAAAAAGGCCTGTCGCTCTTCTGTTACCGTCTTAACGATCTGTGCAGGATGTTCCCAGAGCGTTTCGCCATTTTGTTCAACATAGTTGATGAGACGCAGATCAGTCAACTGCCCGCCATTGGCAAAGGAGGTAAAGTACTGGGCAAAACGTTCCGGCGTCAAGGTGATACTGCCAAGAGACAGGGACAAGTCACTCGGCAAGTCCTGGATCTCATACTGCTGCTTCAATTTACTTTTGATCGTATTAATACCGATATCGGTCACAAGGTTGATCGTCGCCAAATTACGCGAGTGTACCAAAGCCTCCCGGAATGAGATCAGCCCTTTAAAGTTATTTTCATAGTTCTTCGGTTTCCATCGGCGTGTCTCGTTCGAATCTTTATCCTGGTCCGTCTCAAAATCATAGGTACGGGCAATATCGATCAGCTTCGTTGCCGGAGAAAGGCCAAAGTCCAATGCCACCTGATACAAAAAAGGTTTGAATGCAGAACCCGGTTGACGGTATGCCTGCGTTGCGCGGTTGAATGAGCTTTTCTGATAATCAACGCCACCTATCATCGCACGGATCTCTCCAAGTTTTGGGTCAACCGAGATCAGGGCCCCGTTAAACTTTGTCAGGTTCTGGTCTGCATAGTCCACATAGTCTTTCGGGCGTTTCTCTTTGACTCTCTCATTCTCAGCTGCAAGACGGATCTGTGCCTGTTCATAACCGTAGGTCATGGCTGCTCTGGCTGCTTCCTGCATCTTCAAGTCGATCGTTGTATAGACCTTATAGCCCCCTGTTTTAAAGTCAGGAAATTGTTCACTGAGACGACGTACTACCTCATCGACTATGTAAGGTGCTTTGTTCTGTGTCAAGGTCTCATCATAGACAACAGGCTTTTCATTGAGCGCTTTTTCATAACTCTCTTTGTCAATCCAGTTTAAAGCGTAGAGGCGTTCGATAACACGATTGGCACGGCCTAAAGAGATATCATAGTTCTTGGTCGGCGCATAATAACTGGGCGCCTTAGGCAGTCCGACCAGGATGGACATCTCTTTAAGTGTAAGATCTTTAAGCTCTTTATGAAAATAGCCATCGGCTGCCGTCTTGACACCATAATAGTTGTGTCCAAGGTAGATCTCATTGAAGTAGCGTTCCAGAATCTCGACTTTTGTCAGTTCGGCTTCGATCTTGTATGAAAGTATCAACTCTTTGATCTTTCTGGAGATCTTTTTTTCTCTCGTCAACAGGGTATTTTTGACTAACTGCTGGGTCAATGTACTGGCACCTTCGACCATTGCCATGGCTTTGATGTCTTTAATGATCGCGCGCATGATCGCATCGTAGTTTATACCGCCGTGTTCGAAGAACGAGGTATCTTCGATTGCCAGAAGTGCCTCGACCATACGAGGTGGAATCTCATCAAACGGTGCATAAAATCGATGCCGTTCTTCAAAGACGTTGGCGATCTTGTCACCGTTCATGTCGTAGATTCGAGATGAGACTTTCGGGCTATAGTCGGTTGTCAATTTACTGGTGTCATAGGTCAAATTCATAGCGATCGTACTGACATAGAGGATCGGACCGAAGACAATTCCCAGAAGTACTGCAGTGACGATCAGTTTTTTCATACCTGACTTTTTGGGTTGAATAGGTGTCCCGATCTTAAGACCGCTCTCGCGTTGTTTCTTTTTTTCTAATATTTTATCAATGTTCATACTCTGAATTTCCTATTTGCAAAACTTGCTTCTATTAATGTTTTTGTATACGGGCTTGCCGGATGTTTAACCACACTTGCCATTGTACCGCTCTCTTGTACCGTCCCCTCTTTTATAACACAGATCTCGTCACAGAGTGCCGAAGCGGAGTGCATGTCATGGGACACAAAAAGGATCTTGAAGCCTTGTCGTGCCTGCAGCTTTTTCAGCAGCTCGATGATCACCACCCTGGTCGCAGGATCGAGTGCCGTTGTCGGTTCATCCAACATCAGCAGTTTCGGGTCACCGCTCAATGCGATAGCAATAATGACCCGCTGCAGCTGCCCGCCTGAAAGCTCTGGAGGAAAGCGCTCAAGCAGTGCCGGGTCAAGGTCAACACTTTCACACAATGCATGCATCTTTGCCTCATCTACAAAAAACTGATCTTTGATCGTGGTGAGCGGTGAAAGTGCTGTGAAAGGGTTCTGGGGAACAAAGGCAATCGTCCGCCCCCGTTCAAGCACAAAGTCAGCTTCAAACTCCAACTCCAGAGTCATCTGAGAAGGCAACATCCCCAACAGTGCTTTAAGTGTCAAACTCTTTCCGCTGCCGCTCTGTCCCACCAGTGCCAGTGAATGGTTGATCGTAAAACCGATATCGACAAGAGCTTTCTCATTCAGAGAGACCCTGAGTTTTTTAACCTTCATAACGCCCCTAAATAGTAGACATTTTATCTAAACTACGGTTAATCATCTTACAGTGATCCCGGAAGGTCTCCTCTTCGATACCCAGTCGTGCGATAAGACGTATAATGGCTGAAGGTACGGTAGGTTGCCGTATTGCCCCAACCAGGATATTCTCTTCCAACAACATTTTTTGTATCGTCATCACTTTACGGTTGTCGTTGACAAGGATCGGCACGATCAACCCTTCGACCTCAACACCAAAAACCTCTTTGACAATGCTCTGACGTGTTTCGATCGCTGCTTTCAACTCTGCGGTATGCGTTTGGATGTAGCGTAAAGCGTGATGCCCCAACAGGGTGTCGAACAGTGAAGGCGCTGTCGCGTAAATGATCGGTTTGGCCCGGTTGATCAGGAAGTCGACAAGGTGTTCCGACGCCAGAATATACGCCCCGAAACTCCCATACGCCTTGCCAAGGGTTCCCATTTTTATATGGTTGGACCTGACCTTCATATCGTAGTGGTCCAGAATACCCATCAGATTTTCTCCGATCACACCCGAACTGTGCGCCTCATCCAACACCAAAATAGCGTTATAACGGTTAGCGATTTCAATGATCTCACGCGGTACAAGGTCACCGTCCATCGAATAGATTCCTTCAACGGCCACGATATTGCGTTTGGCGTTCGAGTTTTGTAACAGGCTCTCAAGCGCTTCGGCACTGTTATGGGTAAAATAGTGCAGCTCGCCGTCGATCAGCTTGGATGCCAATACCCCGGAAGCGTGATACTTCTCATCCATAAAAAGCGCATCGCCTTTACGGACCAATGTCTCGATCAGAGCGATGTTGGCGTTAAACCCAGACCCGAGAATGACCCCAGCCTCAAAACCGTTCGCCGCACAAAGTGCCTGCTCAAAGTCCTGATGCGTCCGGGTATAACCGTTCACTAACATCGACGCTTTGGCAGCATGTGATTCCAGCGAACGAAGTTCTGTTATGGTCGCTTCAAGTATCGCTTTGTTATGGGCAAGCCCCAGATAGTCGTTCGATGCCAGATCGACCACGTCATCGCTGAAAATCCGGCGTTCGCGGTAACGTCCCGAACGTTTGAGGGCAGCCAACTCTTTTTCATAATAGTTCATCTTGTTATTGTACCTTTAACTCAAAACAATAAAGGTCTTCAAGACTTCGACACTCAACCCCATCGCACAGGACTCATACCCTTTGACCTCTCTGATATACGGCTTACAGAATCCTTCGACCATACAACCTCCTGCTTTGCCCTGCCACTCACCTGAGGCCAGGTAAGCTTCGAGGTCATCCCGGTCAAAGTCATCAAAAATATAATCGGTCGAAGAGATGTCCAGCAGTTCGAGTTTATCGCTCTTGTAGATCATACAGGTGACAATAGAGGTGATGCTGCCGCTTTGCGTCTGCAATATCTCTCTTGCATCCTCGAGGGACTTTGCCTTACGGAGGATCTTTCCCTGGGAGGTCACCACTGTGTCAGAAACCAGAAGAGGCATCTCTTTATAGTCATAGGCTTTAAGAGCGGCCTGGAACTTGCCGACAGTGGCTTGATAGACAAAATTTTTAGGAGAATCCGCGACGATCTGTTCCTCGTCATAATCAACCGGTGACTGAATAAAATCGATACCTGCATTGCGCAGAAGAAGAGCCCGGCTCTCTGATTGTGAGCAGAGGCGGATTTTGGGAGTGTTCATCAGTTTCCTTTTGACAAAGGTTCTGAAGCGTGTTCAGAAATGGAGTTTAGGTGTGTGAGTAACGGAGTACGACACCCAGGTAGATCGCGACCAAACCGAGAATAATATTTAAAGGAACAAGGTATTTACCAATCATCCCAAGCATCGCTTTAGCAGCCGGCATATCGCCTGATACAAGGAATTTTTTTGCCTTGACAAGACGCCAGACCATGTAGCCGTAGTTCATCGCCATGACCAGCCAAATGGCTTCTTTGACATGAACAAGTTGATAGACAGCGAAGGCTGTTTCATCAATGATATTGCCGCCAGCGTCAACTGCAGCTGCTCTGAAACCCCAGCCTACTGCCATTAGAACAGCTGTCATGATCAAGATAACAATAAACGGTGCTACGATCTTGAACAGGTTTCCCAGTGCCTGCACTGTACGGGGAAGCCGTTGTGCAGGTTCCAGTTCCTGGAAGGAATAGTGGGCCGCAAAACGCATCGCGATCATACCGCCGACCCAGACTACCGCACTGAGGACATGGATAAAGACCAGCAGTTCCGTATGGGCCCAGAAAAACTCAACCATCCATGCTTTCATTATCCAAGAACCTCTTGAACGTATTTAAGAGCGCTCTCTTTAGCTTCCGGCAATTTAGACGCATCTTTACCACCGGCCTGTGCGAAGTCGGGACGACCGCCGCCACCGCCGCCGAGTATAGGCGCAATGTTTTTGATCCAGTCACCGGCTTTGACAGAGGCTTCTTTAACGCCCGCTGCAAGGATCACCTTGTCGCCTTTGACCTGGAAGAGCATCGCTGCTACTTTCTCGTGCGCATTTTTAAGTTCATCGATACGAGTTTTGACATCACCGCTTTTGATCTCTTCGATAATGACCGTAACACCGTTGATCTCTTGTGCTGAAAGTTCCTCTTTCGAAGCGGCCAAGGCTTCCTGGACCTCTTCTTTCAAGGTTTTGATCTGCTCTTTGAGTTTGTTGACACCCAAAAGGACATCGCGGTTTTTAACCTCTTCGGCAACACTGTTAAGCGTATGGCGCTGCTCTTTGAAAAGGTTATAAGCTGCATTACCGCAGACCGCTTCGATACGACGGACACCGGCAGAGACACCCGACTCTTTGGTGATGATAAAGGTACCGATCACGGCCGTGTTGGCAACGTGTGTTCCACCGCACAGCTCGACCGAGGCATCACCGAAACTGACCACACGGACTTTATCGCCGTATTTCTCACCGAACTGCGCTTTGGCACCGCTGTTCTTGGCCTCATCGATGCTCATCTCTTTGGTCTGACCGGCAATACCCCGAAGGATCTGGTAATTGACCTGCTCTTCCACTTCTGCGATCTCTTCGACTGTCATCGCTTTAGGGTGAGAGAAGTCAAAACGCAGACGTTTGTCATCGTTCAATGAACCTGCCTGTGAAATGTGGTCACCCAAAATATCGTAAAGTGCCGCATGCAGCAGGTGCGTTGCCGAGTGGTGTTTTTCGATCTCCAAACGGCTGATATCGACAACCGCTTTAACGGTGTCGCCTGCAGTGATCGTCTCTTTCACCTCAACATGCGAAAGGTTAAGGTCAAAGAACTTTCGCGTGTCTGTTACCGTTGCATAGCCTTCGATGACACCTTTGTCACCGACCTGTCCGCCGCTCTCGGCATAAAACGGTGTATTTTCAAGCAGAATCCAGCCGGTATGCATCGCATGAAGCGCATCGACGATCTTAAAATCTTCGCTCAAGAGTGCCAACACTTTCGTTTCGTTACGCTCACCTTCGTAACCGACAAACTCATTTTTACCGAATTTTTCCAAAAGTGTTTTAAAGTCACCCTCGTTTGCCGCGTCGCCGCTGCCTTTCCATGCTGCTTTGGCACGTTCGCGCTGCTCTTTCATAAGGGCATCAAAGGTTGCGGTGTCAAGCTTAAGGTTTTTCTCTTTGAGCATATCTTCAGTGAGATCCAGAGGAAAACCGAACGTATCATAAAGCTTGAAGGCGACTTCGCCGCTGAAAACATCCTTGGTATTTTTAAGCTCTTCATTAAACAGCTCAATCCCCGAAGCGATCGTTTTGAAAAAACGTTCCTCTTCAAGTTGGATCTGCGTTTTGACCGCTTCCGCTTTTGTCTCCAAATACGGATAGACCTCTTTCATCTGCGCAACAAGAATATCGACGATCTTGTACATAAAGGCTTCGTGCAGACCCAGCAGATAACCGTGACGAACCGCTCGGCGCAAGATACGACGAAGCACATAACCACGTCCTTCGTTGGAGAAATTGACATCCTGTGCAAGCAGGAAAACAGCCGTACGGATATGGTCGGCAATAACACGGTACGAAGCACCTGTTTTGTATTCATACTTTTTACCT
This sequence comes from Sulfurimonadaceae bacterium, assembly GCA_041553195.1. Lineage (GTDB taxonomy): Bacteria > Campylobacterota > Campylobacteria > Campylobacterales > Sulfurimonadaceae > Sulfonitrofixus. Next base: position 104,585 of record JBFEJN010000001.1, on the reverse strand, counting down.
GTGAACTCTTCAACCTTATGGATCATCGGCATAAACAGTGACGTATCGTAGTTGCTCAACGCACCCTCTTTGACCGCAATAACACGTTCAAGACCCATACCCGTATCGATGGAAGGTTTTGGAAGCGGTGTCAATGTACCGTCTTTTGAACGCTCGTACTGCATAAAGACAAGATTCCAGATCTCCAGGAAACGGTCACCGTCACCGCCCATATAATCTTCCGGACCGCTAAAGTTTTCGGCACCCTGATCAAAGAAGATCTCTGAACATGGGCCGCATGGACCGGTATCACCCATCTGCCAGAAGTTATCTTTGTCACCGAGACGCATGATTCTGTCGGCAGCGACATACTTTTTCCAGATCTCTTCGGCTTCATCGTCACTCTCATGCACGGTTACCCACAGTTTTTCAACCGGCAGTTCCAGTACTTCGGTAATGAATTCCCAGGCATAGGCAATCGCATCTTCTTTGAAATAGTCACCAAACGAGAAATTCCCCAGCATCTCAAAAAAGGTGTGGTGACGTGCCGTGTGGCCGACATTCTCAAGGTCATTATGTTTTCCGCCTGCACGTAGACAGGTCTGACAAGAGGTCGCACGCGGGTTTTCCGGTACCGGGATCTCACCTGTAAAGATCGACTTAAAAGGGACCATCCCCGCATTGTTAAACAACAGAGTCGCGTCGTCCGGAACAAGTGGGGCACTCTCAACTTTCGCGTGCCCTTTTGATTCAAAATATTCTAAAAATGCTTTTCTAACATCCATGTTTCTGTCTTTTAAAGCCCTTTTTCAGGCCAGTATTTATGCCGCGATTATATCTAACAGGACGTTAAATTTGTATGAGGTTAAGATTTTAAAGTTCATGCGCGTTGTAATTGGTAGCAAACGTACCTGATAAAACATAACGATTTGAAGTTTTAGATTTGGTGCAGATTGTTCAAAATGTTTAGCCGAATGTGTACACTTGTACACCGAGCGCCAAACTTTTGTGCAAGATGTATTGAAGCTAAAGCTTCAAATCAGCAGTTGTTTTCCCAGGCAAATACAAATTCGTTGATAGCGATACTTGGTATTTTCATCCGTGCAGCCTTGGCAATAAACACCAACATGTTTGCCGCTTCATCAAGGTCATCATTGACGACAAGATAGTCATACTCACTGATACGCTGGACTTCACGTTTCGCCATCTCGATTCGACCGTCAATGATCTCTTGTGCATCGGTACCGCGGGCACTCAGACGCTGTTTCAGTTCACACAGTGATGGGGTCGTGATGAAAACAGAGGTCGTAATATCGGCCAGGCGTTTCTGTACGGCGTCGTGACCTTGTACATCAATATCAAAAATGACAAGACGCCCCTCTTTCAATGCTTTTTTAACCGGTTTCAAAGAGGTACCGTAGTAATTGCCATGAACACGGGCATACTCTAAAAAATTCTCATTTTCAATGTCATCTTCAAACTGCTCTTTGGTCACAAAATGGTAATGAACACCGTCGACTTCACCCTCTCTCATCGGTCGTGTTGTCGTTGAAATAGAGAAATAATAATCACCGATCTGATCTTCTATCTTCTTGATCAGTGAACTTTTTCCGGCACCGCTAGGACCCGACAAAACAAGGATCGCGCCTGTGTCATAATTCATTAATCTTCTCCGAATGTTAGGTTGATCGTAATCGTTCCACGCAGGGATTTCGCAAGTTGCGGGTTTTCCAACGCCTGTAAAAGCGTTCGTAAAGTCTCTATGGATTCCTGATTCTGCTTACTTGGTGCTTTTTCTGTCATCGGTTCATCCCATTCCAGTTCATCCGCAGCAAGATCATCGAGTTGCATCAGTACAGCTTCATCCATATCCAAAGCCAGGTCCTCTTTACTCATGTTTCGAAGGGCACGTTCAAGTTCCAGGTCAATGTCGAGAGAAGGTTCATTCACTTCGATCGCTTCTTCTACCACCTCATCAGTATCCTCATTAAGCGCATCAAGGATCGCTTTGACTTCTGAAACTTCCTGCTCTGAGAAAATATTTTGCAGGACCTCTTCTTCGCTCGCTTCATCAGCCGTGATCTCTTTCACATACTCTTCTGCGATCTGCTCAAACACCTGAACACGCTCCAGGGCATCTTGTTCAAGTTCATCTTCGCCGCCGACAATCTCATCGTCACTGAAAAAGCTGTTTTCGAACTCGTCAAAAACGATCTCTTTCAAACGTTCCTCTTCCTCTTTTTGAACGCGTGCTGCAAATTGATGGAGTAAAAAAAGTAATTCAGTGGGCAGGAACGGTTTGTATAGAACCTTTTCAAAGAGATCCGTATCGCCGCTATCACGCGTCGTGATGAAAATGGAGTGTGCGTAGATTACCTTGTCATTAAGACGTTCCAGGAATTCACGGCTGAAAAGGTCCTTATCGAGGATCAAGAGGTCATAATTCTCATCTCTTATTTCGTCGATAGAACTTGCAATATCTAACCTGTCACCTGTTTTCTGGGTACTTAATCGAACCAGTTTTGTAACAACAGCATCCTTATTGACAAGAAGAACATTCATAGAGAATAGACCTTTTGGGGCATAGAACACCCCTTTGATTTAATGGTATCATTGTAACAAAAGATAACTTCAAAAGATGGTGAAGATGGTACAGTTTTTTTCTACATTGACAGTGATACTTCTGCTCCGGCTGTCAGGTATTGCCGATGAACACTATCTCTTACCTGAGCATAATAGTGACCTTTTACACACGCTTAAAAGCAAGATCAACCGTGCAGGAAACCTTACGATCATCTCCTCCGAACTGAAAAGCCCTTCCCTCTCAAAAAGTATTGAAAAAGCTCTCTTAAAGGGAGCGCATTTCGATCTTTTCACCACAGACATACAAACAGCTGCCTACTATGCCAAGTACAAAAACACCTTTGTTAAGGTCCCGGTTACGGACCAGTTGACAAACGCATTTTCCCTTCATGTTCTGTTGATTGACAAAAGTGATGTCTGCTTTTCAAGTCTCGCATTCAACGACGCACTTATGTCACGGCAGATGGGAGAAGTGATCTGTACGACCGATCAAGAAGAGATCGATTTTGCACTCCATATTGAAAAGCGCTTGGCAGAACGTTTTGAAGCATATAACCGTTAGGAAACATCTTTTCACTCCTAATAGAGCCTATAACGTTTTATCGCTTATTTAATCTGTTCAAAGACCCGTTCATGCAACCGGAACACTTTATGGCAACGATGAGCAAACTCTTCATTATGGGTCACCAGAACAAGCACAGCCTGATTCTCTTGAATGTACTCTTCGAAGATCTTCATCACTTCCAATGACGTCATGTTATCAAGATTGCCGGTAGGTTCATCAGCAAAGATAATGCGTGGTTTTTTTGTCAAGACCCGCGCTATGGAGATACGTTGCTGCTGACCGCCCGAAAGCTGTGTCACTTTTAAATTGATCACATCCTGTAAACCCAACCGCTCTATGAGCTTATTATCTACGGGTTCAGACGCGAGCAGTGACGCGACTTCAAGATTTTCGTAGGCAGTGAAACCTTTAAAAAGATAGTGAGACTGAAAGATGAGGCCAAGATCATTTCGTCGCATTGAGACAAGATCACGCTCTTTAAGGCTATAAATATCTTTGTCAAAAAGTTTTACTTCGCCTTCATTAGGTTTCAGAAGAGTGGAGAGCGAATGCAGCAGTGTCGATTTACCACTGCCGCTCTCGCCTATAATAGCCACGGTCTCACCCGATTCGATCGTTAGGTTTACGTCACTGAACAGAGGGTAATCAAATGTATGCGAAAGTGCTGTTGCTTCTAATAGTTTCATGGAGTTATTATAATCAGATAGATTTAAAGTAGGTCGTTTTTAACGTGTCGTGAACAAGGTGGGCAGAACCGAAGTTCTGACCCAAAAAAAGAGAGGGGCGATTACGCCATTTGTGCTGCAACTTCAGCAGCAAAGTCATCAACTTTTTTCTCAAGGCCTTCACCGACTTCAAGACGGATAAATGCTGTGATTTCAGCAGTACCGCCAGCCGCTTTTCCAGCAGCTGCAACAGCCTCAGCGACTGTCATCTTGTCGTCAAGAACATATTTCTGATCAAGAAGTGCCTGCTCTTTGTCAAGTGTCGTATTATCATCGATAAAACGCGCCAACTGACCAGGTACGATCTTGTCCCAGATCTGCTCAGGTTTACCCTGCTCTTTAAGTGTCGCTTTGATCTCTGCTTCAGCCTCAGCTAAAACATCATCAGTCAATTGACACATAGAGATATAAGAAGGTACATTAAGAAGAGGTTTCTTCATACGTGCACGTTCTTCGTTTTCTGTTTTGATCGCTTCAATACGGCCAGCTGTCTCAGCTGCTACGAAATCTGCATCAAAATCTTTGTATGACAATGTTGTCGGTTTCATTGCAGATGCGTGCATCGCAACTTGTTTTGCAACCGGGACCATCGCTTCTGCAGTCTTTGCAGAATCACATTCGATCGCTACGATAACACCGATACGAGTGTTCGAGTGAACATAACCGTTCACCGCAACATTCTCATTACCGCTCAAGGCAGCAATACGACGTACTTCGATCTTTTCACCGATCTTCGCTACTGTCTCATCAAAGTAAGCGCTGAACGCTTTACCTTCAAGTTCTGTTTCACGAAGTGCTTCAGTTGTTTCAGCATTAGTCTCAAATGCCTGTCCGACTGTTTTAGACACAAGATCTTTAAAGCCGTCATTTTGTGCAACGAAGTCTGTTTCAGAGTTAACTTCAACAAGTGTCGCGCGCTTGAAATCCGGAGAGATCTTAAGACCGATAGAACCTTCGGCTGCAATACGATCTGCTTTTTTAGCTGACTTCGCAACACCGCGTTCGCGGAGCCACTCAGTCGCTTTTTCCATGTCGCCGTCGTTTTCTGTCAACGCCTTTTTACAATCCATCATTGGTGCATCAGTTGCTTGACGCAACTCTTTAACCATTGCTGCTGTAACTGCCATGATTACGCCTCTTCTGTTTCTGTAGCTTCAGTCGCTTCTTCAGCTGCTGCTTCTACTTCTTCTGCCGGCATCTCTTCTTCACTTGCTGCATTTTCAGCGTTAAGTGCCTTACCTTCGTTGATCGCTGCCGTCATCTCACGACAGAAAAGCTGAATAGAACGGATCGCATCATCATTACCAGGGATCGGGTAAGTGATAAGGTCCGGGTCACAGTTCGTGTCAAGTGGTGCAACAACAGGGATGTTAAGACAACGTGCTTCGTTTACTGCGATGTGCTCTTTAACAGCATCGACTACGAAAAGCATGTCTGGAAGCTCTTTCATGTGACGGATACCGCCAAGGTACTGCTCAAGTTTCTCAGCTTGACGCGTCAGCATCAGTTGCTCTTTCTTTGTAAGAAGATCCATCTGACCATTCTCTTTCATCTGCTCGATAACGTCAAGTTTACGAATAGATTTTTGGATCGTCGGGAAGTTAGTCAACATACCGCCTAACCAACGGTTGTCAACGTATGGCATGCCACATTTGATCGCCGCTTCTTTTACCGAGTTACGTGCTTGTTTCTTAGTACCAACGAAAAGAACAGTTTGTCCTTCAGCTGCTGCATCAACAACGATCTGGTATGTGTTACGGAAATAACGTAGTGTTTTTTGAAGATCGATAATATAGATGTTTTTACGAACACCGAAGATATATTTCTTCATTTTCGGATTCCAACGACGTGTTTGGTGTCCGAAGTGTACACCACATTCCAATAGGTCTGTCATAGTTACCATAAGAGGTCCTTATTTAGTAGCACTTTTTGTGCTAGATTTTATCAGTTTGCTTCAGTATCGCCAGCTTCGCGCTCTATTATTTCAGAGGGCGTCACACTGATTTTTAGGCATGATACTTGTTTTGTTTTCAACTCTTTTTAGAGAGAAATCGCGCGTATTATATCTAAATTACCATTAAAGTAAAGCTGCTGATATAAAACCCTATCCAATGCACAAGAAACTCGGCACGAAAAATAAACAAAATCTTCGCATAGGTACAGCATGTGTGCGCATATTTCGTCATTTGATTACCAAATGAACGGTAAATGGCTTTTTTGAGCATAATTCAAATTACTTTTATATAACTTTTGTTAATCTTACCGGAGTTCAGGCGTTTTCGCCGATATTTTGGAGAATGAAAAATGATGAAAAGACCATTACTTGTTTCACTTGCAGCCGCAGCACTTTTAACCGGAAATGCCCAAGCCGCTTCAATGTTTGACCGTATGACAGAGATGGAAACGGAAATGAAAGCCCTTCAGGCTGAGTTAGCAGAAGTCAAAGCAGCCAAAGCAGTAGCTCCGGCAGACGAAGCAGATGAAGAAGATGCCGATGCTGAAGAAGCCGAAGATGGCGATGAAGAGTCCGACGAAGATGAGGGTGATTCAGGTACTGATGAAATTGAAGAGCAACTAACTGATCTTAACAAGCGTACCAGTGGTAACCACCTTAAATTTGGTGTTGACTTCCGTACATCCGTTGACAACTTGCAGTACACAATGGCTGATGGTTCAAAACAAGAGAACAACGCCGTATTCTCAAACCGTCTTTGGATAAACATGGACTGGGCAGCAAATGAAAACATGAGTTTTACCGGACAACTTGCCTACAATAAAATGTATGGTAACCGTACAGGAAATGCATTTCAAATGACACCTTTTGAGTCGTTTGACTGGGTCGCTAGCGAAAACCCATACGATGATGTTGTCCGTGTACGTTCTGCCTACTTTTTTTATAGAAATGACACTTTCTTAGGTACAGATATCCCATGGACATTCAGTATCGGTCGTCGTCCATCTACAAACGGGCACCTTGTCAATCTACGTGATAATGACCCTGCTGCTTCGCCGATGGGACACACTATTAATGTCGAATTTGACGGTCTAAGTTCAAAATTCACTTTGATGGAAGATATCGGCATGTATGTTAAATTCTGCGCCGGTCGCGGAAATACTAATGCAAGTGCCAAGTTTTTTGCAGTAAACCCAGACTATTCAGTAAGCGTTTCAGCGCCATATGCTACCAATGAACAAGATCTTCCAAACATCGATCTTGGCGGTCTTATCTTTGTTCCATTTGACAATGGTCAATACAGTATTGGAACACAATACTACTACGCGAAAAACTTGATTGATGCAGATATTGTATATCCTGGTGCACCTGCAGATCCGACACCATATTTCAATGGGATGAAAACAGTCGGAGGAATGCACTCATTTACTGCCAACCTGGTCATTAACGGTATCGGTAACGAATGGAGTGACTTCCTCGATGATACAACGCTGTTTTTCAGTGGTGCCGTCAGTCTCACGGATCCGGAAGAAGGCCAAAAAATGCTCGGTTCAGCTGACGCGGAACTCGGTAAGTCGATATGGGTTGGAATGCAATTTCCGTCACTTCTTACTGATGAAGGTCGTTGGGGCCTAGAGTACAACAAAGGTTCTATGTACTGGCGTTCGATCACATATGCTGAAGACACCCTTGCCGGTTCTAAATTGGCTGCTCGCGGTGATGCTTATGAGGCTTATTTCACGGAACCGCTTATCGAAGACATTTTCAGTTTCCAGCTTCGTTATACCTATATTGACTATAAATATGCAGGTAGCAACGGCTTCTTTGGAGAAGCAACAGGAACACCATATGTGATCTCACAGATGACACCTATGACAGGAAGTACCGTAACTGTTGATAAAGCACAAGATATCCGTGCTTACCTCCGTTACCGTTTCTAAGACGTCGCTACTCTTTACAATCTATCTGGCAGTCTGAATTGACTGCCAACTCCTTCCAGCTTTCTCAACAAACTGCTATCTTTTATGTTTTAACTCATATGCTTTAATTTTCTAATGTGTTATGTTCTGAAGTTTATAAAAGTAGAGATAGAGAAATTGTAGTCGTAAGGAAGGTCCGCCTCGCATATGGAGGTTACCTTTTCGTGTAGTGTAATATTATGTGGCCTGGCAATTTAATACATAGAAAATGTGTTCACCGCAGTTCTTAAAAACACTCTACTGCTGTAGCGCTTCTAGTTGCTTCTTAACCTCTTCAACATGAACGATCTCATACTGTTCGCCATCTTTTTTACGCTTTTGACGAACTTTTACATTTTCCCACCCTGCTGCGATCTCGCCTTTAGGATTGATAATATAGGTCGAGCGGACAATACCCATGTACTCTTTACCGTAATTCTTTTTGAGCTGCCAGACACCGTACTCCTGCATCATCGAAGTATCTTCATCACTGAGCAGCGTAATCCCGAGATTTTGTTTTTCGATGAAATTCTGATGCTTTTTAGGCGAATCGGCACTCACCCCCAGAATGATCGCATTCAGTCCGTCAAAATCCGGCATCTGTGCCGTAAAGTCACATGCTTCAGTCGTACAGCCCGGTGTATTGTCTTTTGGATAGAAATAGAGAACGATCCACTTTCCTTTTAGATCTCGTAGACAGATCTCCACCTCGTCCTGGTTTGGCAGACAAAACTCCGGTGCCTTTGTTCCTGTTTCTAACATAGTAATTTTCCTTGTTGTATAGTTTGTAATTTTATTCGAAAGTATTATATCGATTATGCACTTTTTCTTCTAAAGGTCGTCGCAACATAGATGACCGCAATGAAAATCGCCACACCAAACAGAAAAAAAGTTCCCTCAACCACAATGTCATGTGCATCTGCTGTGCTTGATCCGAACATATAGCCTACCGCTAACATAAAACCAACCCAGATAATATTGGCAGCATAGGTAAACGGGATAAAATAACGAAACGGCATATGAGAGAGACCTGCAGGAAGAGAGATATACTGCCCAAGGCCTGGTGTCAAAGGTGCTACAAAGACCGATATTTTGCCGTGCGTTTTAAAAAAGTTGGTGACCTTATCGATAAACACCAATTTGTGCGCAAGTATCTTTTTGATGATCAGCTTGGCAAAAAAGTAATTGATCAAGGCGCCGCTCAGGCTGCCGAGGGATCCGAAAAGAAGCAGCAATGGGTAGCTCATCTTGTCTTGGGAGGCCAGGTAACCGGCCGGTACCAGGACCAGCTCACTGGGTACAGGCACAAATGTCCCGACCATCACCATATAGAGATAGATACCGAAATACCCCATACCCTCCGTTACAGAGAGTAAAAAAGTGACCATAGTCTCTAGCATTCGAAACTGTTCTCGTCAAAGACTTTATGGGGAAACTGTTTTCTAAAGAGTTCCGCAGCAATACCATTGCCTTTTTTGATCTCTTCTCTATTTTTATTTAAGATCGGTGTTGTCCCCAAACCGCAGCTTGGCGATTTTGACTTCAGTACGATGATGTCAGCATCCGGATGATTCTCTATCATCTTTTGCGTTTGCAGTTTCAGTGCTGTCGTTACTTCAATCTGACTGTTATCGGTCATCACCTTGTAGTCTTCATCGACTTTGATCACCGAAATACGTTCACGTGGTGTACCCATGACAGGATCTTCGGGGCAGAAAGGAATGATCTCATATTCGTTGAGTGCATCTATAACGCCGTTATTGATTTTAGTGGTTCCGTCATAACGTACCGTCTCACCTAACAGACATGCCGACACAATCGCTTTTTTCTTACCCACTAACAGATCACCACCGACTTGATCTCGGTCATCTCTTCGATCGCAAACTTCGGCCCTTCACGGCCGACGCCGCTCAGCTTAACACCGCCGTAGGGTTGAATGTCAAAACGGAGTGTCGGCATATCATTGATAACGATCCCGCCTGCCTCAAGTTCGTCGATTGCCCGTTGTGTCAATGCAAGATCATTTGTAAAGATTGAAAACTGCAGACCGTAAGGAGAGTTGTTCATACGGGGTGCTGCGTCATCAAAACCATTCACTTTGACCAAAGAGACGATCGGTGCAAAGACCTCTTCGCAGACAATCGCCATGTCGTCTGTCACATCCGCCATCACTGTCGGATAGAACATTGTCCCTTCGCATTTTACCTCGGTAACAGCGCGTGCACCTTCATCAATCGCACTTTGGACCCAGCCCATTGCACGATTTGCCGACTCTTCATCGATCAACGGTCCCATAAAAGTTGCATCGTCATACGGTGACCCGACCACCAGTTTATTGGTCTCTGCCGCCATCTTTTCGGCGAATACATCGTACACGGCAGCATCGACATAGATGCGCTGTAGAGAGATGCAGACCTGGCCCGAGTTGACAAAAGCCCCCAAGGCACAACGGTTGGCTGCAAGATCGAGGTCCGCACTTTTATCGATATAGGTCGCTGCATTGCCGCCGAGTTCGAGACTCACTTTTTTAATGCCTGCCGATTTGGTAATGATATTGCCGACCGGAACTGAGCCGGTAAAGCTGATAACCCGCGGAATGTCCGAACCGACAAGAGTCGACCCAACCTCCGCATCACCGTAGACCACACTCAGTGCATCTTTGACGGCATATTCGCTCTCAATGAACATCTTGGCGAACTTGTACGCTGTCATCGGTGCTTCCGGTGTCGGCTTCAAGACAACGGTATTCCCTGCGACCAAAGCCGGAGCCAACTTATGGGCAACAAGATTCAAAGGGAAGTTAAACGGTGTAATTGCCGCGACAACACCCACCGGTTCGCGTCTGAAAAATGCCATCGTCTTTTTACCGCTTGGCATTGCATCGGTGTTGATCGTCTCGCCATGCATCGTACGCATTGTCTCAGCTGACAATGTCACCGTTTCAATACAACGGTCCACTTCGACTCGGGCAAAAGCAATAGGCTTACCGACTTCTGCTGTAATCGTCTGTGCCATATCTTCACGGTTGTCGCGCATCTTTTGTGCAACGTCCAGTAACCAGTTACAGCGTTGTGAAAGGGTTGATGCCTTCGCTGCCTTTGTCGCTACTTGTGCGATTTTCAATGCTTTTTCAGTCTCAAAGGCACCACAAACAGGTGCTGTTGAGACGACCTTCTTGTCATAAGGGCTGAGACGCTCACTGCGTGTTGACGTTTCTGCTTCGGTTGAACCGTAAAATATTTTTGCCTGCATTGTCGATCCTCTCTCTTTTATTAGTGCCATTCTACCATTTAATGGCTACATCTTTTTTTTAACATCCCTCTTACTAAGTAAACTCTAAAATTCTATAAAAAAGAGAAGGTTCCACTATGAACTTAACAATTACACCGTCTCGTCTTGGTGACAAACCACCTGTAACAAAAGCCTACCCGGAGTTTTATCAGCAAGTTGGCGAAGCACGTTTCAGAAAGCTTATTGCTGACCATTATGACCTCATCAAAGAGAGTTCGATCAAACATCTTTTTCCGATTGACGATCCGGTCGCATTTGAATTGGCAAAAAAACATGCCGCTGATTTTTTTATCCAGATATGTGGGGGGCCGATGTATTTTAAAGCCTCTCGAGGTGCACCGATGATGGGAAACCGTCATGCTCCTTTTGCTATTACAGCCGAAGCACGTGTTGTATGGCTTGAGTTGTATGCTCAGCTTCTCGAAGGCCTAGTCGAAGATAGTGTCTCAGAAGAAAACATTGAATCATTTTGGCGATATCTGGAAGTCTTTTCCAAACATATGGTCAACACCCCTTCTAACAACACTTTTAGATTTTAACACTGGCCTCCAATAAAACCTCTTGCGGTTTTATTCCCAGGCATAAGCGACCATAGGTCGATCATCCTGATTCCCCCATTCCTGAATCGAAGCATCGTAAACGCTAAGCTATGTAAAGTTAAATACCTTGCTTAAAATATACCAGTTCATTGACGCTTCATAGCCGTCAAGACCGTACAAAATGATCTCCTTTTCAGGTGTCAGTTTTAAACCTTGCAGATAGATCGCTTCGAGTATCTCCCGTTCTGCCAAGGTATTGTCGCTCAGAAAACTGTTTTTCCAATAGGTGCTCGTTGCTCCTTTGATATGACCGAGTCGATAGACACCCGGACTCTTATAAGCGCCAAAGTAGTACTTGCTCACACGCGCATCCAAAATAGTAGCATTGGCTAGATGAGCTGCAACATAGTCATCGTCAACAATAAGTGTATGGTTTGGATGTGCTTGAAAAGTAGACGGTTCTTTTGTCGTTATAATATCTACCCCTTCATATTCATACAACCACTCTTCGAAACTTCCGTTTAATATCGAGAGGTTTGTATGGCCCAGGCGATTCAAAGCTAATGCTATATAACTGGCATTTAACAGCCCATTTGGTGTGTTATGATCGTAAATAACGACATAGTCATCATTCTCTATTCCCAGTTGACGAACCAACTTTACAAGATGCGGAATGTCCTGCATCTCATAATGATCTTCCACAAACTTGCACCACTCTTGCATTTGAACATGAATCGCTGTAGGAATATGGCTTTTATGAAATGCCTTATGACTGCCAACATCCAGGATAACAAGATGATCAGTAGCGATCTTATCATGAAGATCTTTGGCACTGATAAAGGCTTCGGCACTAAAAAGAGAGAGTACAAAAAGGGTTAAAAGGGTAAAAATTTTCATACAACACCTACCTATAAAAATCATGAGGTTTCTATAATAGGTATAAAAAGCTTTTATTTAAATTAACAATTATTACTAATTGTTATATTGTTATGGCAGCTGTGTCCACTGTTATTTGTTTCGCGACGCTTTTTCTGCAATACCGCTAAGGCCAAATCGTCGGGCCAGTTCTTGTTTCACGCGGTCCGGCGAAATATTTCTATATCCTAAAGCGACCATGACATGATAGGTCAGATCTGCACATTCATAGACGATCTCATCTTCGTCATTATCTTTAACGGCAAAACTGAATTCACCGGCCTCTTCAACAACTTTTTTCAAAATGTCATTTTCACCTTTTGAAAAGAGTTTCGCGGTCCAGGAACTTTCAGGATCAGCATTCTTACGGTCCAAGATAGTGTGATAAAGCGTGTCTATTACGCCGTACATCGCATCAGTATCAACACTCTTCTCAATCGTTACTTCGCCTGAATCGAGTTCGGTAAAGAAACATGACTTGCGTCCTGTATGACAAGCAACCCCATCTTGTTTCACTTTTAACAGTAAGGTATCGTTGTCACAATCGATCATGAAAGAGTGGATGTGCTGAAGGTGGTTCGAGCTTTCACCCTTTTTCCAAATACGCTGTTTTGAACGGGAAAAGTAGTGTGCCAGTTTTGTCTCCAATGAGAGTTGAAGGGCCTCTTTGTTCATATACGCCATCATCAACACTTCATTCGTAGTATCATCTTGTACGATGACAGGCAACAGCTCTGATTTGGCCCAATCAACGCGATTAAGTATCTCTTCCATCTTTATTCCTAATTGTCTAAAAAAATAGTAGTGGGATTATAACATCTTACCCATAGGCATCGTCGCTGCACAATGGAAATGATATAGCATGGAGAAAGCAAAGGAGGGAACTCCTTCGCCCAGGGCTTACTGAATGCTAGACTGCTGCTTGGCACTTTTTGTGTCGACCCAGATATTCGGTGTAGAACCGCCAGGTGTCAAAAAGATCTTCGCATCTTTGTTCACGCTAAGTGCTTCATTGAACTTGCCTTGTACCTGGATCTGCTCCAGCTTAAGCAGCTGTGGGGTCAAAGAGTTGGAGATCAGTTTGTTCGCTTTTGCTTTTGCATCCGCTTCGATTGTGATCGCCTGTGCCTGGCCCTCTGCAGCAATGCGGACGGCATCTGCCTGACCTTGTGCTTCTGCAGCGCGTTTCAACGCGTCTTGTTTTGCTTTTTGAACTTCCTGCTCAGCCTGTTGAACCTGCTGCTTGGCCAACTGTACCCGTTCGATCTGATCTTTGACCTTTGCAGGAAGAACGATCTCACGAAGCTGAACCGATTGAAGCTCTGCAGGTGTATTTTTAAGTGTTTGTATACTTTCCAACATGCCCTGCTCAATCGCTGTTGCAATGGCATTACGTTTTGTCGGCAGCGCTTCTGCCTCATAATTACCGATAACATTACGGACAACATCACGAACGACCGGATTAATGATCTTCTCTTCCCAGCTAAAGCCCCAGTTGGAAATCGTCTGTGCTGCAAACTCGGCATTCAGACGGTATTGTACCGTCAACTCAATCGAGACAGGAAGACCGCGTTTGTCAAGAACCGTGATCGCCGGCTTGATCTCAATACCGTCACCCATTGTTGCTGTACGTTCGATACGGCTGGCATAATTGATGATACGGACTTTGGTATCGACGATGTAGACTTTTTGGATCACCGGCATAATAAAATGAAGACCCGGCAGCATTGCTTGTGCCTCATATTTTCCGTTCGTTGCCAAAATACCGCGTTCACCCTCAGTAATAACGACGAACGGTTTTGCAAGGATCAGCAGAAGGATGATACCACCGATAAAGTAGATCAGTCCTGCTTTTCCGCCACCAAAATTAAAATCCATCTTTGGCGGTTTTGGTACATTAAAGCCATTGTTTGAGCTGCCTGAACCGCTGCCTTTTTTCTTGTTGAAATAGTCGTTCATATCTGATGCCATTAAGACTCCATTCTCGTTAGTTTTTTTGTGTTTACGAAACATACGTCAAGTAGTGTTCATATTTTTCGATACGGCCAAAGACCATATCGAAATACGTGCTTTGGATCTTCTCTGTGATCGGGCCGCGTGAACCGATCCCGATCTGACGGCCGTCAACTTCACGCACCGGTGTCACTTCGGCTGCCGTACCTGTAAGGAAGGCCTCTTCTGCCACATAGATCTCTTCACGGGTAATACGTCTGCGTTCAACTTCGATACCCATATCAGTTGCCAATTCGATTACCATCTTCTGTGTGATCGATTCGAGTGCGTTGTCACTTGGCGGTGTTACCAGCTTGCCATTACGAATCATGAAAAAAGCAGCGCCGGTTGCTTCGGCAACATACCCCTGATCATCAAGAAGAAGACCTTCGTCGTAGCCGCACTCGATCGCTTCATATTTTGCCATTTGTGAGTTCAGATAGTTAGCTGTTGCTTTTGCCTTACCCATGTTCGATGTGTTTGAAGGACGGTTGATCGAAGAGATCTTGAGACGGATACCGCGTTTAAGGCCCTCTTCTCCAAGGTATGCGCCCCACTCCCAGGCTGCAAGGACCGTTTCAACCGGTGCATCTTTATGGTAAACACCCATCACCCCGTATCCTAAAAATGCAAATGGGCGCAGATAGACATTGTCACCTGTGAACCCGTTTTGACGTACCAGTTCGATCTGTGCTGCATTGAGTTCTTCGACCGAATATGGAATATCTATCAGCGTCATCTTTGCTGATTCAAGAAGACGTTTTGTGTGATCGTTAAGACGAAAGATAGCATAACCCTTCGCAGTTTTATAGGCTTTTGTCCCCTCAATGACACCGTTTCCGTAGTGAATCGTGTGTGAAAGTACGTGTGTGTTCGCTTCAGCCCAAGGAATAAATTTCCCGTTCATCCAAATAGTTTTTGCTGCATCCATAATGTGCATTCCTAATGTAGTTTTATTCTGTATATAATGTTGTGGATTTTAGCGGAAATGTGATTAGCTTCTTGTTAATATTCGGCACATCATTGTTAAGGTGATAAATGAAGTTTGAAATTTAGAGGGTACCCTCAATCAACGAAAAGAATACGATGGACTTTGAATAATTTCTGACGTACTACCGGTCAACACCAACGCTAATACTTCAGGCCTACCTCTTTAAGTGCTTTGTTTATATTTCGGATCTGCTGGTTTTTGTCACGGCACCAGTCCGGTGAGATAAGACTGCTGTCATTGATCCCCGCTGTCATACGTTGGACACTGACATGTGCAGGTTTCATCTGAAGTGCTTTAACCAGAACATCGAGATAGTCTTCTTCACTGATCGGCGTAAAGGTTCCACGGGCATACTCGTTTGCAAGGGCTGTTCTTTTCACGACATAGAGGGAATGGTATTTTACCGAGTCAATACCCCACTCATACGCCTCTTTGGCGGTCTCTAGCATCATCTTTTTATCTTCACCAGGCAGACCGAAAATAAGATGACCACAGACATTCAGACCGGCCTTTTTAGACTTCATGATCCACTCTTTAACATTCTGTGCATCGTGTCCGCGATTGATCCGTTCAAGGGTCTCATCATAAATTGATTGAATACCGAATTCGATCCAGATCTCTTTCTCTTTTGCCAGTTCGGACAGATAGTGCAGTGTCTCCTCCGTAATCGAATCCGAACGCGTACCGATACTCAAACCGACAACATTGTCAAACGAAAGAGCCCTCTCATAGAGTGCTTTTAAAGTCTCAAACGGTGCATAGGTGTTGGTGAAGGATTGAAAATAGACCAGGAATTTCTCTGCACCGTACTCTGTTCGAAGGCGTTTGCTTAAAGCCTCGAACTGCATTTCTAGCTGCAAAAGCTGTTTGTCCAAATAGGGGTTTTCTTTGGAATCGAGATTCAGGTAGAAACCTTTGAGCTCTTTGACCTCACCTGTACTGGCACTGAACGATTCATTTTCACAGAAGGTACACCCGCCTTTGGCAACTGTTCCGTCGATGTTCGGGCAGGTAAATCCCGAAATATTGATGCCGACTTTGTAGACCTTTTCACCAAAAGTATTGCGAAGGTAACTTCCAAAAGTATAAATCTGTTCAGTTTTCAAATAACAATCTTATTAAACGATATAGTCGCCGGTAAAGCAGGCTGTACAATAATTGTCACCTTTGGAATGCACACTGCGCATCAATGCATCATGACTCAAGTACGCCAAAGAGTCTGCTTCGATGTAGTCACAGATCTCCTGTGTGCTCATGTTCGCTGCTATCAGCTTGTCTTTGTTCGGTGTGTCAACCCCGTAAAAACATGGATCTGTTGTCGGCGGGCTGGAGATGCGCATATGCACTTCAGCAGCACCTGCTTCTTTCAGCATTCTGATAATTCGGCGTGATGTCGTCCCCCGAACAATAGAGTCATCGATAACAATGATACGTTTGCCCTTAATAAGATTGGTAATCGGCGAAAGCTTCATCTTCACTTTCAGATCGCGCATCTCCTGTGTCGGTTCAATAAAGGTACGTCCGATGTAGTGGTTACGCATAATACCCATCTCAAAAGGGATACCGCTCTCTTGTGAGTAACCGATGGCTGCCGGTACACCCCCGTCCGGTACAGGAATGACCATGTCTGCTTCAACCGGCTGTTCTTTAGCCAGTTCAACACCCATATTTTTACGTTTTTGGTAAACATTTTGCCCATATACTTGAGAGTCAGGACGCGCGAAATAGACATACTCGAAAATACAGTGTTTCGGTGTTGCATCGAAGACCTTGACTGACTTCGGTGCTTTTCCCTTCTCAAAGATCAACAACTCACCCGGTTCAACTTCGCGTATATATTCTGCCCCTATGAGGTCAAAAGCACACGTCTCTGAGGCAACAACATAGCCGTCACCCATTTTACCGAGGCTAAGTGGACGGAAACCAAAACGGTCGCGCATCGCAAACATTTTCGATCGGCTTAAAAAGACAAGGGAAAAAGCCCCCTCAATTTTTTTAACAGCATCAACGATACGGTCTTGGAGTTTCATCTGTTCACTTCTTGCAATAAGATGGATCAGGTTTTCCGTGTCCATTGAACTTTGAAAAATAGCACCCTGTTTGATGAGTTCCTGGCGGACTTCCTGGTGGTTCGTCAGATTTCCATTATGGACAATAGACAACTGTCCCAAATCGTAATTTGCATGTACCGGCTGTGCATCCAAAATAGAGTCATCCCCCGCAGTTGAATAACGGGTATGACCGATTGCCATATGGCCTTTGAGGGTTCCAAGTTTTTCTTCATCGAAGACCTGTGTTACAAGACCACGGTCTTTAATGGTATGCAGACGTTCCCCGTCCCCCGAGCTGATTCCTGCTGCTTCCTGTCCTCGATGCTGCTGAGCATGCAAAGAAAAGTAAGCTAACTTCGAAGCTTCTTCATGGTTAAAAATCCCGACTACCGCACATTTTTCATTTAAATTTTCGCGCATATTTTTCCTCTTATAATTCTAAACAGTCAGCGATGCTGTATAGACCGCTCTCTTTTGTAACCAGCCATTGTGCTGCACGAATAGCGCCTTTTGAAAAGGTGTTACGGCTTGTCGCAGTGTGGTTGAGTTCAATAAATTCACCATCATTGTAAAAACCGACAGTATGACGGCCGACAATGTCACCACCGCGCAACGCCATCACCGCAATCTCATCTTCTGTACGTTCACCGATATTACCATTTCGGCCACTTACGCGTACATGGTCCAGGTCCAGTCCTCGCCCGGCTGCTGCAGACTCTGCCAGTGTCAAAGCGGTGCCGCTCGGTGCATCTTTTTTATGACGATGATGCATCTCGACCACTTCGATGTCAAAGCCCGCCAGTTTTTGTGCCGCAGTATTGACCAGTTTACTCAGCATCGCAACACCCAATGACATATTTGTCGCATGAAGTACCGGCATCTGCTCACTGACTGTCTTAAGCAGGTTGAGCTGATGCATGTCAAACCCTGTAGTACCCGATACGATCGGTTTCGGATTCTTCAAGGCCTCTTCAAACAGTACCTGTGCTGCTTCAGGCAGGGAAAAGTCAATAACGATGTCGCATTTTTCCAAAAATGCTGCGGCATCATTTGTCACAGCCACACCCTCTGCCAAAGGAAAGTTCAACTCTTTGCGAACATGGATAACCGAAAGTTCTATCCCTTCGGTTTTTGCCAGATCCTCAATTAAAAGACGGCCAACGCGTCCGCTTGCCCCATATACACCCGCTTTAATCATCTATTTCTCTCTACTGTTTTTTAGTTCATCGACATAAGGAATGACATTGACTGCTGCTACCGCGCCGTCACCCGCTGCTGCCACCACCTGCTTTGGTGCATCAATACGAATGTCACCCGCTGCGAACAGACCTGGTGTCGATGTTTTCATACGAAGATTAACGATCACCTCGCCCGCCTCATTGACATCACAGATAAACGTACCGTCTTCTTTTTTCAGGACATCATTATTGACATTCATCCCGACAAAGGTAAAGACTCCCGGTACTTTAAGATCGCGAATCCCTTCGGGTGTATTTATTTTAATACCGTTGACACCCATGTTGTCGCCATACACTTCTTCAGGTGTTGCGTTTAAAACAAGTTCGATATTTTCTGTTTCCATGACACGCTTGATCGTGTTCGGAGCGGCTCTGAAGCCTTCGCGTCGATGAACAATATAGACTTTCGAACAGATATTAGAGAGGTAGATAGCCTCTTCCAATGCCGTATCACCACCCCCGATAACCGCAACTTCTTTGTTTTTATAAAAGAAACCGTCACAGGTTGCACAGGTCGACACACCTTTTCCAAACAGCTCATCCTCGCCTTTAAAACCGGCACGTTTTGGCGTTGAACCGGTACAGATAATGACAGAGAGGGCATCTTCACTGCTACCATCACCCTTATGAATAGTGAAGGTGCCATCTTCATTATGATCGACTCTCATCACTTCCACCATGGCATGTTTTAATCCAAAGCGCTGGCACTGTTCCGGCCATGGCATCATCAGGTCCATGCCTGTTATCTCGCCGGTAACACCAGGATAGTTTTCAATTTCTGAACTACCTGTGATCTGACCACCCGGCATCCCTTTTTCAAACATCGTTACATTTGCCAAACCACCGCGTGTTGCATACATACCCGCCGTTAATCCAGCTGGTCCACCACCAATAATCGCACAATCTAACATCATTAATCCTTGAAAAAAGAGAGTTGTCTTTGTTGGTAAAATAATACCCATTTACTACTAAAGAGTCTCTTTGTAACGTGTACAGATAAGATTAACTAAAGAATGGTTTTGAATATGTAAAGATACAAACATTGAAGGATGTGGCATAAAAGGTTCTAAATAAAGGAGAGTGTTTATGTAGGAGATCACCCCGAAAGTGTACACTTGTACATCAATCGGTTTACTTCAGTACGCAGTGGCCAAAAATGACGCTTGCGCCGAAGCTATAACTGCCTATAGGAAGCTGTTGATCTTAGCTGCGAATGCATCTTTAGACGCTGCACCGACCATTGTGTCTACCTGTACGCCGTCTTTGAAAAAGATGATAGTAGGGATAGAACGAACACCGAATTTAACAGCAATGTCTTGCTCTTCATCAGTATTAACTTTAACGATTTTTGCTTTGCCGTCAAACTCTTCTGCAAGTTCTTCAACGACAGGAGCGATCATACGACAAGGCCCACACCATGGTGCCCAAAAGTCTACCATTGTTACGCCTTCAGCGATTGTTGCGTCAAAGTCTGCAGCTGTTGCTTCAATATATTTAGCCATGAGATTACCTCTTGTTTGAATTTAGTTTAAGTATTATATCTGTACATCAGTTAACTTTTCTTTACAACTACTGCAAGCTATCAAAAATCAACAGTCATGTTACTTTCTGAGATATAAATCGGAGAAATTTTATCCTATTTAAAATAGACATTCAAGATTAGTATAAACTAAAGTCAATTTTTAAGATTTCACCAAGAATACACCTATTTAAACTTTAGCATTTCATGTTACAACGCTATATGACGAGTATCATTATTAACCCAAAACTTCCAGGTCATCGGTATATTTATCTAAACAGTACTGTTCATAACTCGACTTATAGACCTTATAGTGTTCCGATGTTTTATGACCTTCGAGGGCTTCTTCATCGCGCCAGGTCTCGACTGCCATGAACTTCTCGGGTCTGTTGGCGTATTGCACGATCTCATAAAAAAGACATCCGTCTTCGGCTTTTGAAGGTTCGACCATGGCTGATAATATCGCTTTCATGGCATCAATACCGTCAGATTTGGCAATAAATGTAACACGTTTTGTGATTGTCATTTCGACTCTTTCAATGTAAGTTCAAGGTCACGATTATAGCAAAACTCTATAGCCCGGGTGCTTTCCACATCGATGTGGTAATACCTTCATCAACCAGGTTAAGCTGTGCGGCATAGGCGCTTTGCCACTGCTGAGAGATCTCCTGGTAGCGTGAAAAGTTGTTCATCTCAGGTGTATAGCTTTTGTTCCATTTGACCAGACTTTTTGCCACTTCGGCAACAGTGCTGTATTCTCCTGTTGCAACACCGCAGGCAAAAGCACCGCCGAGTGATGTGGCTTCATTGACATTGGGGATCTTTACCTCTTTACCTGTGACATCTGCCAATATCTGAGACCAAAGGGGGCCTTTACTTGCACCTCCGGCAAACGTTATACTGTCGCACTCTACACCGGTAAAATCAAAGATCGATTCCAGATTCAACATAGAGACAATCGCCGCATTCTCCTCGAGTGAACGGAACATGGCCGCCTTGGATGAAAGTGCAGGATCGATTGACAGGTTTAAAAATGACGGCGCTGCATGGTACCATTTTCCGTAATGCATCGCATCTGAGAAAATAGGCAAAATACCGTTAGAACCGACAGGGACTTTAGCAGCAAGTATTTCAAGATACGCGTAGGAATCTATTTTTCTTCTCTTTGCTTCCGCCACTTCGCTTTGGCACAAAGCATCCCGAAACCAGCGCATTACCAGACCAGAGAAAAAGGTGATCCCCTCTGCTTGCGAAATTCCCGGAATGATATGAGGATTGACACGGATATCCATCTTCGGATCTGTCTTGGCAGTCGGCATGTTAACAAGCTGCTGCC
The DNA here is from genome assembly GCA_041553195.1 of Sulfurimonadaceae bacterium. Taxonomy (GTDB): domain Bacteria; phylum Campylobacterota; class Campylobacteria; order Campylobacterales; family Sulfurimonadaceae; genus Sulfonitrofixus. The sequence continues at coordinate 82,949 of JBFEJN010000001.1, read as the reverse complement.
AAAATGTCCCGCCAAGGACTGCCACTTCTCCTGGCGCTACGACACCCAATCCTGCCGAACCCAGTTGCACATCTCCGCCACCCATCACAACCGGTGTTCCAACGGCCAGACCTGTCTCCTGAGACGCTTTTGTTGTTACCTCTCCAATGACCGTACCACTCTCATAAACCGGAGGGAAAATGTCATCTTTAAGACCCACTTTTTTTGCCATCTCCGGCACCCACTGGCGTTTCTCCAAAGAGAAGATCCCCGAAGTACCGGCATTTGACGGTTCACTTGCGATCATACCGGAAAGCTTGGTCAACACCCAGTCACTGATCATATTCATCGATGCCGTCTTTTCGTACAAGTGAGGCCGATTGCGTTTCAACCATAATAGACGAGGTAACGCGCCAAGGGCATACGTCTGACCGCTTTGGGCATAAAAAGCTGCTTCACTCTTTGGAAACTCTCTGTTAAGGTCAGCTACTTCCTTGTCTGCTCGTGCATCAACATTCGCTACGCCGAAAAGCTCCTCTCCATCTTTATCGTAAAGGACAATCCCCTCTCGCATGCTGGTTGCGGTGACAGCTTTAATAGATGATGCTCTTATTCCCGCTTTGAAGATGGCCGTCTTAATACACTCTTGCAATATCTTCCAGTTGGTAATATAGTCAAAGCTCATCGAGTTGGGAACATTCTCTTCGCTCTTATGTGTCCACTCTTTCTGTCCAATACTTATCTGTTTTCCACGCGTGTCAAATATAACGGCACGACCGCTTCCGGTACCTGCATCGATGGTTAAAAAGTAGGCCTGGCTCATCATTTTCCTTGATGGTGAATTCTTGCCTATATTGTAGCAAAGCCTGCACATTTAACTGCATGCAATATCTGTTTATATATAATGGAGTACAAACAGAGGAAACACCATGAAACAGACTATACCAAAACAGATCGTTCTACTTTGTCTTTTATTTTTTATGACGTCATCATTTGTACATGCAGAACTGTTGGAAAATGCTCATCCGCCGGCAAAAAAATTTGACTGGATGGAATTGCAATCAGGTGAGTGGCTCAAAGGTGAGTTGAAAGAATATTACGGTGGCGATATCATATTTGACAGCGATGAGATGGACCTTGTTACCTTTAGTGTACGAGATGTCAGGCAGATTGTCACGAAGGGGTTTATTACCATCAGTACTGAAAAAGAGTTCTCATTAACCGATTCACCTTTTGAAGTCTATGCCGGTAAACTGCACTTTTATGACCAAAAGTTCTATGTCACACAACGTGATGGAACAGTGCATGAGATAAGACCATCTCAAGTTGCCTCCATTATTGGCGGTGAACCTAAAGAGAGCAACTACTGGAGTGCTTCTGTCTTTCTTGGTTTAGATTTTTATACCGGAAACACCAATCAGACTACGGTTACAGCCAAAGCGAATGCACAACGTCGCACTGAATTGACCCGTTTTCTTACTGACTATCTTGGCAACTTCACAGAAGTCGATGACAACTTGACGACAGCAAACAATGACCGTCTCAACGCCAGTTTTGACCTTTATCAGACATCCAGCTTCTATTGGCGCTTAGGTTTTGTGCAGTACCTTCATGATCCATTCCAAAACATTGCTAACAAGTACACTGCAGGTGTGGGTGCCGGTTATGACATCATCAACACACCAAAAACGGATTGGTCTGTCACTATTGGTCCAGGGTACCAGTACACACAGTTTAAACAGGTCGATGCCAATGCCAGTAATACAGCAGACACACCTCTTATCTTTCTTGATACCCGTTTTGATACCGAGTTGACTTCTACTATTGATTTCATCATCAACTACAATATGTTCTATTTGAATAAAGCATCCGGAACCTATGTACATCATGCTGAAATAGCACTTGAAACGGAACTTATTAATGATTTTGATCTTGACATCGCTTTGTTCTGGGACAGAACACAAGACCCTATTGCTTTTGCAGATGGCACTTCTCCAAAACAAAATGATTTTAAGACCATGCTTGCTATCGGCTATTCTTACTAATACATTTCTCAACCAAAATATTTACCCTGCTGAGTTATACTATTTAGAGTTTCTCTGAAAAGGCTTAGCATGAACTCTTCCTCTCTTTTTGTACTGTCAGCTTTTACATCGTCTTTATTAAGTGCCGGTACCATTGCTGCAAATCCGGCTGATTCATCACTAGTAGTCTACAATGGTAATCTAGGCTTGGTACATGAAAATAGAAAAATAGAACTCGATAAAGGCAAGCAGGCACTTGTCTATGAAGATGTTGCAAGCAGTGTTATTACGGAGAGTGTCAATGTCACTTTCCCCAAAGGAGTAACACTCTATTCGCAGCAATACAGGTTTGACCAGATCAATGCTCAGAAACTAGCACAGGCCCATCTTGGAAAAAATGTAAAATTTTATATAGAGACAGGAAGCGATCTTATGTATAAGAGCGGCTTATTGCTCTCTGCCTCTTCTCAAGCAGTGGTCAAAACTGCGCAAGATGAGATCTACACCGTGCCGACTTCAGCCTTGATCTTCTCTGACATTCCAAAAGAGTTGATCACCAAGCCCTCTCTGGTTTGGAATGTCAATGCCACTAAAAAGAACAAAGGTTCTCTGACACTTGACTACCTTATAAACAACATATCCTGGAATAGCAATTATGTGCTAAACCTTGCTAAAGAGCATGCTGATCTAAGCGGATGGATCACCATAAATAACCGCAGCGGGAAAGCCTTTAATGAGACGAAATTGACGGTATTAGCCGGAGACATTAACCGTGCTGCGGCTCCAGTAAACAGAGTTTATCTTACAAAAGCCGTCATGGAAGATAGTGCAGCGATCCAAGAATTATCGCATGAGGGGTACCATTTATATGAGATCCCTTTCAAAGTCAACTTGACCAACAACGAAAGTACACAGATCAAATTTTTGGACATTAAAAATATACCGATTTCACGGAAATACGAAGCGCATCTCACTTCGCCCTTCTATTTTAACGACGAACAAAAACATCCGGTTACCCAATATCTTACCATTGCGTCATTAGAGAAAGCCCTGCCTTTGGGTACGATACGCAGCTATTCAAAAGAGAAGGAGACAACCCTACTCTTAGGTGAAAGCACCATCGGGCATACGCCAAAACATGAAGAGGTCAAAGTCACACTTGGAACGAACTTTGACCTGTTGGTGAAAAGCAACTTGGCCTCCACCAACAACGATCGCTTTTTTAATGATACAACCGTTGCATACGAAGTCACAAATCGTTCCAAAGAGACTAAATCCGTAGAGCTACTGGTTCCCTTTCTCAAACAGGAGAATGGTGACAGCAGTGTCAAGAGTACTCAAAAATACAGTTGGAAAAACGGGAATACTCTCTCATTTAAAATTGACGTAAAAGCTGACAGTAAAAAAAGTTTCGAGGTTCATTTCAGAGCAAAGAAATAAAGAGTTAAGAGTTAAGAGTTAAGAGTTAAGAAAGATGGCGAAGCTCATCTCACCAAATCTTAAACAGGAAAAGTTTCAGATTTGGTGTGAGTTGTGCCGGATGTAAATCCGAAGACGCACTATTGTGCGTCGAGTGGTGAACTCCGGTGCAAATCGCGCCGAAGCTGGAACTTTTAAACGCGTGCTTCTTCGCGGCGTTGTAAGTAATCCCATTTAGCATCAACACGCTCTTGCCACTCTTTAATAAGATATTTGTACTCATCTTTAAATAGGTGCTTGAAACGTCCTTGTGCAGCAAGGTACTCTTCTACCGGTACGACATTCTTAGGACGGTAAGTAATGTTTAACTCGGTACCATCGATGATCTCATACAGTGGGAATACCAAAGAGTCTGTTGCCAGGTCAGTGATCGCCATTGTGTCTTCCGGAGCAAATTTCCACTCAGTTGTACAAGCAGAAACAGCATTGATAAAGACCGGACCTTCTACTGAGAAACCGTGCTGAATAGCTTTAACCATGTTTTTCCATTTGTTTGGAGAAACCTGTGCAACATACGGTGCACCGTGTGCCGCCATAATAGCCATCATGTCTTTTTTGTTCTGTTTTTCACCATAACTTACACGCCCGCCCGGAGCTGTCGTTGTTGATGAACCGATCGGCGTAGACGATGAACGTTGTCCACCCGTGTTCGCATAGACTTCATTGTCAAGAACAACGTGCATGATGTTGTGACCACGTTCGAAACATCCTGAGATCCACTGGAAACCGATATCGTAAGAGGCACCGTCACCTGCGAACGATACAAACTTAGGATTACGGTCAGGCTGCTTTAGACGACCTTTAGTCGCTAGTGCTTTGTGCATTGCTTCGGCACCGGCAACAGCAGTAGAACCATTCTCAAAACCGATATGGATCCAAGATGCATCCCATGATGTATACGGATAAACAGCTGTACATACTTCAAGACAACCTGTCGATGCCGAAAGCACCAGGTCATCGTTCGTAGCATTAAGTACTTCACGTACGATAATAGAGTGTGCACAACCCGGACAAAGAAGGTTTGCACCTTCAAAACGGTCCGCTGATGTTGAGAACTCTTTTAAGTTTTTGATCTTTTTTATTTCACTCATGTTGTCCTCCTATAGGAATTCTAGTTTCGGACCACGGGTACCGATATATTGCTGTGTCGCTGTTGTCAGTTTTCCGGCAGCAGCATTTGCCTCAAGTTGACCAAAGATCTCATTCAAGTGTGCTTTCGTAAGGTCACGTCCGCCCAAACCATAGATATAGTTGTTCAGAACTGCTTTTGTCTCGCTGTTGATCATACAACCTGCAAGCTCATTGTAAAGCATACCGACAGTACCGTGTGGTGAAGAACGGTCAAGTGCGCCGACTGCTTTTACATCTTTCAGGATCTCTGCAAGCTTTTCAAAAGGCCACGGACGGAAAACACGGATTCCGATAACGCCCACTTTTTTACCTTGTGCACGTAATTCGTTTGCAACTTCTACTGCAGTTTCAACCGATGTACCCATACAAACAACAGCACATTCAGCATCTTCCATATGGTAGGTTTCGACCATGTTATAACGACGTCCTGTCAACTCTTCAAAGGCATCAAATGCTGCTTCTAGTTTAGGAGCGACTTTAGTCATAAGGTCGTGCTGTTGACGTGCTTTGTGTTCAAAGTGCCAATCTTCTTCTGTTTGAACACCATGTGTAACCGGATGGTCAAAGTCCAACATGTCATTCATCGGCTGGAAGTCGCCTACAAAGTTATAGGCAACATCATCTGTCAAAGTCTTAACACCCTGTGCTGTGTGTGATGTCATGAAACCATCTTGGTGAACCATCGCAGGAAGACGTACGTCATGGTCTTCTGCCACTTTGAATGCAATAAAGTTAAGGTCATACGCATCTTGTGGGCAGTAAGCATCCAGCTGAATCCAACCGCTGTCACGACCAAGGTACATGTCCGAGTGGTCACCGTTAACGTTCAGTGGTGCAGCAAGGGCACGGTTGACGACGTTAAGGATAATCGGCAGACGCATACCAGAAGCCTGGTAAAGGGTCTCTACCATCAGTGCAAAACCTTGAGACGACGTTGCTGTTGCAACACGTCCACCGGCAGCAGATGCACCGATACATCCTGACATCGCAGCATGCTCAGACTCAACCATAACAAATTCACCCTCGACATAACCGTTTGCCAAGAAGTTTCCATAGTTCTCTACGATAGGCGTAGATGGTGTAATCGGGTAAGCAGCGACAACATCGATCTGTAGTTGACGTAATGCCTGGCTTGCCGCCATATTACCATCCCATACTTCAATGTCACGCAATTCCATTTTATCAAATCCCATTATTTAACCTCCTTCTCTTTTTCAGGCCAGCCAGCCAGTTCTGTCTCTTCATCTGCCTGTTCAGGGAACATAAGAAGTGATTTAGGGTTTGTAGGACAAACCTCAACACAGATTCCACATCCTTTACAGTGATCCATATCGACACCGACCATCTTTTTATCACGTGCAATAATCGACATGTCTGGACAAAAGATCCAGCAAAACTGGCAATCAATACAGTAATCTTTGTTGAAAAGTGGTTTTTCAATACGCCAGTCGGCAACGCTCGCTGTAAATGAGTTACTGCTTGAATAATTACGATCTTCCGGTTGCTTCAACGCAATGTCAGTTGCGACACCGTCAAATGAACGAAGCATCGCACCGATTTCGAATTCATCCCATCCGTTATTTTGCATCTATAGCTCCTTATTTAACTTCATCATAGGCACGTTGAATAGCGACCATGTTTGCATCTATAATTTTTTGTGGCAGTTTGCCAAGAACGTTTTTGATACTCTCTTTAAAGAACTCGATGTCGTACATTTCAGAGATCTTCATCAATGCACCCAACATTGGGGTATTAGGAATCGGACGCCCAATAGTCTCTTGTGCGATCTTGATACAATCAACGGTAAAGATCTTTTTACCTTCTAGTCTCGGCTGAGAAGCAATCAGCTCTTCTCTGTTCATGTGTGTTGTAATAATATACACTGTGCTTGGCTTGTCATAAATAGTAATGTCAGTTGTATATACCAACGCAGGGTCAATAACAAGTACGTAATCTGGGTTCATGTATTTTTCGTGATTCAGGATCACTTCGTCATTTACACGATTGTATGCAGTCATTGCTGCACCACGTTTCGCTGAACCATAAAATGCAAATGCTTGAACATGCTTACCTGTTGTAGAAACAACGTCTGCCAATCCTTTTGCTCCGGTAACTGCACCTTGACCAGCACGGCTATGCCATCTAATTTCTAGCATTAATTCTCCTTAAATAAACTATTCCAATTACTATCAGAACACTAAATATGCTGTATTTTATGCAAGTTGCTCTTAAATTAAGCTTCTCTTTTTTCCATTTAAAAAAAGGGTGATATTAACGTGACTTTTCTACCAGTTTTGCGAGATATTGAACCGCTTTCAGGGCATCATCTTCTATAATGTCAGTTAATGTTTTTAATTGTTTTGCATTATCATAGCCGCTTAAAACACCGACACTTTTGATGCCTGCGTTGTTGGCAGAGCCTATGTCCAAACGTGTGTCACCAATGATCCAGCATGTCTCTTTGGTAACACCCATACATTGGATCGCTTTTTCAATGGGCTCTGCGTGCGGTTTAGGATTTTCAACATCTTCTCGACCGATTAAGGTTTCAAAGTAATGCATCAAATTAAAGTGTTCCATCAAAATACGCGAATAGGCTCCTGTCTTTGTTGTGACAATACCCAAACGTGCAAATTTCGCCGCTTCTTCCACTGCTTCTTTTGCATACGGCAAGAGCACTGTTTTCTCTGTTGATATCACTCTATAGTACGCTTTATATGTTGCTACAAAATCCCATACCTTTTCGTCGGCGATGCCAAGCTCCGAATACATCACATCGAGCGGATGCCCGATGAGTGCTTTAATCGCCTCATCGTCTGGGTGCGGATGGGCATGCGCGTCAAACGAATGATGGAAACTCTCTAAAATCGCTTCTGTCGAATCGATCAATGTTCCATCCAAATCAAATAGTATTGTCACGTTTTTCCTTTAGTGGGCAGCTACACCCTTATTCTTCTATTTCCCACTCTATATAGTTGTGCCAAATACCGTTTATCGTCGGCTCAATATGTTTAATTTTTTTATCGACGACTTGAATAGAGTTTGGAATAAAGAGAAAAAGATACGGATTGTCTTTTACGACATCGGCAAAAATCTGCTGTTGTATCTTGGCCAACGCTTGTCGCTCTATGGTCCCCTGCATCTTCTCGATCAGAGCATCGACATTTTCATTGCGGTACCCAATAAAGTTAAAACCGCCCTCTTTATCACTGTCACTGTGCCATAAGAGGTAGGGGTCAGGGGAGAGAGAAAGTGACCATCCTAAAAGAACCGTGTCAAAATCTTTCGGAAAGACCACCGTATTTAGAAAGGCCTGCCATTCCATCACACGTAATTTGACCTCGACACCTACTTGGGCAAGTTGATGTTGTAATATCTGTGCAGCATAGGGACGGATCGAATTAGAATTTGAGGTGGCGATCTCAAAACGCAAAGGATTGTTTTCGTCGTATCCCGCCTCTTTCAGCAGCTTTTTTGCCTGTGTTATATTTTGACTTGGTGCGATGACACTGGTATTGAAGGCCGGGCCTCCGGGGAGAAAAGGACCGGTACAGACCTGTCCATGTCCCATAAACAAAATATCGACCAACTCTTCTCTGTTTACAGCCAGGGAGAGTGCTTCACGGACACGAGAATCCTGAAACTTCTCGCGTCTAAGGTTCATCCCCAGATAGACATACGCATGGGCGATCTCTTCGATGACCTTGTAATTGTCAAAAAACGAGGCTTCGACCTGACGCTCTATCTGCATCGCTTCCAATGAGCCGACATCTATTTTCTGGGTCTTTAGCATCAAAAAGCGTGTATTAGCGTCAGGGATGACGTGATAGATTATTTGGTCTATCTTTGGTCGATGTTCAAAATAATCATCATTGGCACTCAATTCAATATTTTTGGAAAACTCAAGTTTCGTTAAGCGATACGGTCCTGTTCCGACCGGGTGGGTGTTAAAAGCGGAACTCATGATATTTTTTTCATCTTTAAGCAGGTGGTGCGGCAAAACCCCGCTCATCCAGAGTTCAAGTGCTTTAAAGTAGGGCTCTTTGTAGGTCACTTTTAATCTGAGTTCATCAAGAACTTCGACCGACTTAACCATGCGAAACGTGGAAGTATAGGGAGAAACCACCTGTTCAGAATTAATCAGTTCGTAGGTAAACAGCACATCGTGCGCCGTGAATGGTGCCCCGTCTTGCCACTTCACTCCATCTTTGAGTTCAAATATCAGGGTAACATTGTCTTCAAAATAGAATTTCTCCGCCAGATCGCCGATAATATTCTGTCCATCTTTGTCGTATTTGACAAGGCCGTTAAAGATATAGTTGGCGATCTCTGCACTGCCGGCATCCGTCGCCAAGATAGGATTGATGCGTGATGGGTTGGCCGAGGTACTCAGATGCAGGGTTGAGGCATATAAGAAGAGTGGGAAAAACAGGTATAAAAAAGGTTTCAATACGGTACTTTTTTGACAGAATTATACCACACGCAATACCTAAGGCCTCGATTAGAGGCTTTGTCCGTTCACAGTCAGTTTACTGTCTTTAAGCAGAATGTCGAATACAGCCATATCGCCGTCTTGTTTAACATAGGTATCGGCAAGTGCAAGGTTACCTGCTTCTGTTTTCATGTAGTTGTAAAAAGCGGTGGCAAAGGCCAGCTTTGCATTAATGTTAATATTGGCCATCAACGCCATCGGCGACATCTGCATCTTCTGCACCAACTTGTCATCTTCTTTAATAACAATGTCGATCTTATGCATAAAACCATCCATAAGGCCCGAATCTTTGATTGCGATCTTATCGACATTCAGTTTGTCAATATGCAGGGTAAACCCTTTCGAGACAACGCCCAATGAAGCCAACATAATATATTGAGAAGAAGCGCTCGCCTGCTCAGAAGCTTTTTGAAACGCCTCATACGCAGCTTCATCGATGTTGTCAGCTTCCATCACAAAGGCAAACCCTTTTAGCTCAACCGATGTGTTTTGGTCCTGCATCTTAAAGTGTTCCACGCTCGCATTGACCTTTGTCTGCAATTTTGCATTTACCACTTTGGAATCCGAGACTGTTTCCATATTGGTCGCATCAATCTGTATTTGATTTTGTTTGTCACTAAATGCAAAGTGAAGGGACTCCGCTTTATAGTTCAGATCAAAGCTGTTCTTTGCCCTGAAACTGCTTTCACTTTTCAAATTTCTCAGACTGAGTTTCATCTTGGCATCTTCAGGCAGTGAAAAGTCAACATCAGCATTTTTGACATGTAGCGTAACGCGTTCAGGTTCAACAAGGGTTCCGTTGCCGTTGAATGTTGCATCTTCAAAGATGATTCTAGCTACTTTTCCATCCTTGAAAGTGACTTCTTTATTGATATTCTTGATATATCCTTTGAAAGCAGCACCGGCTACATCATAGTCCATATGGTACATGAACTCTCTGTTCTCAAGCATCGCAACCATCTGCGCGTACAGCGTCTCATCTTCTGCTTTCATTCTCTCGGCTGCATCAGTGGTAAAAGCAACCGGGTAGAGGTCGAGAGAGATATCATTGTTCACAAGCATGTTTGAATAACGTACATCGGCCGCCATCACAACATCATCGAGCATCGCATGCAGATAAGCAGGTACCTGTGCCTTAGAAAGTGTTGCAAGGTAGTTTTGAAAGGCGACAGGATCTTCCAGCATAAATTCATAATGCTCTTTTGTCTCGAAGTAGCTTGAACCGCTGTCACTGCGCTCGACCTTAATACCGTTCTCATCTAACATCGCAACACGCTCGTCGATGATCTTTTGAACACTCATATTTCCGACAAGAGGGAGGAGGGCTAAAATGGCGACAACGATAACAGTACTGACAATAATTATTTTTTTAGACATATCTATTCCTTGTTTCAAGAGACCCTGCAGAAAGAGCGCGAAAAGCTACTTTTTACAGTCTTCTTTGATAGCGAGGATTATACAGAAAGTTTTGAATAAAAAGATAATAGAGGGATACGCACATACCCGCAACAGCATCGCATGCGCTGAGTGAAACGGACGTTTTTGTCAAACGTCGAGACTGGTTATAGGCTGGAAGAGACTCTTCTCCGGATCGTAATAGTCTATATTTCCATTCTCAATATCATAGTACCACCCATGGATCTTGATCTCGCCACTTTTAACACGACGTTGTACAGAAGGATACGTCAGCAGGTGTTCAAGCTGCCGAATAATAGAGAACTGTTCAGTCAAACGAAGCAGACGTTCCTTTTCGGCATCAGCACCCAGTGCAGCTATAGCAAGGTTCTTTGCCTCTTCACCAAGCTTTAACCAATGTTTAGTGTGGATCATTTCAGGGTCGTCTATCGTTTCATAGAGTGCCTGGCAGGCACCACAATGGGTATGCCCGCAGATTATAATATCTTCGACTTTTAAGACACTCACCGCATACTCAATTGCCGAAGCGGTAGAGTGGTAGTCTTCATCGGGACTGTACGGTGCAACGAAGTTTCCGACATTACGGATGACAAAAAGATCCCCGGGCTTAGACTGCATCATCAAGTCGGGAATAACACGGGAGTCTGAGCAACCGATATAGAGTGCCTTTGGACGCTGCCCGTGTCTAGCAAGCTTCACCAACTCTTTTTCATTCTCTTTAAAATAGCTCGATTGAAAAAGTTCATTCCCTTTGATCAACGTTTTTGCTGCCAAAACACACCTCTTTACACTTATAAATTGATATTTACTTTTTCACTTAGGAGTATATCTTAATTGCATAAATAGTCATGAAAAGATAGCTATAAAGTAATGTGGAAATGGAACGGGACGTAAGACATAAAAGACGTCAGAGCAGGATGGAGCCTGCTCTCAAATATAAAGTACTAGTTCGACTCGATAGTACGGTCGTGAAGTTCTTGGACCGGACGCTCGTTATCGACATAATACTTACGGAAAGCCTCGATCTGCTCTTTAGAGGCTTCGACCGGCTCTTTCAGAAGATACCACTGCACATTTTCACTACATGGCGGTGTCGTCAATGAACCGATGTAGTGGAAATAGTGGGCTGTATCTGTCGGTAAAAGGTCTTGCGGGTCAACCTCGATCTCTCCGCCGACATTGTTGATAACACTGTTTAGGATCGTATCTTCTTTTCCCTCTTTAAAGAAAACAGCAACAACTGCCAACTGCTTTGTCTCCGGATTTTGGTGTACCATGTGCACCACCATGTCATAACGCTTACCGTCTACCGTATGCTCACTTTTACCGTGGAAGTGGAACTGAAGAAGGTTAAATTGCTCACCATGAAGTGTGATCGATCCACCTGTTTTCGGTGTGACTTTGATAGAGTGTCCGTTGTCGATCACGGCTGCTGTTGTATGAACATCTTCATGCATCGAAAGGTCATACTGGTGGTTCATCTCGACAGACTTGCCCGGAACGATATTGATCGGTGACTGAGAGTGCCCTGTACCGCATGTTTTAGAGAACTCCGCCCAGTGTGCCGGACCGTTTTCAGAGTAGTCCCAGTGCTTTTCGTGCGACGCTTCAGTGTGTGTTGCTGCTTCAGTGTGTGCTGTTTCTGCTTTATGCTCTGCAGCTGCCTCTGCTTTGTGCGACGCACATCCGCTGATCATGAGTGCTGCAACAGCACTGAATACCAAGATTGATTTTTTCATGTTCTATTCCTTAACGTTAAAATTTGTAGTTCGCAATAACGCGATATTGTGAAAGCTTGTCTATTTGAGAGATAGAAGCACCTGTTTCGCCCGCTTTGATATCTGCATCGGCAGCGGTGTTGCTGCTGTTATTACTGACCCAGATACCTTTTAAAGCAAGATCGAAATTACCGATTCCATACGCCAGAACAAGATTAATGTCCTGTTGTGCCTTGATGAAATTTGCATTATCGTAATAGGCATACGATAATACAGATTTAAGACCACGGACACCCGTAAAGTCATACTTCTGCGTATAACCGGCCTTAATACCCGATGTCCCCGCAATGTAACCGCCACTGCTTGTCAGCCCTTGTCCGTAGTTGGAAGTAAAGAGGTCATTAGAGGTGATCATGTCGGTAAACAACGGTGTTCCGTCCCATGGCAGGGAGAGGGAATTGTGTTCATTCTCACGTGAACCTACGACATTGGTATACGCCAGTAGAAAGGAACTCTCATTGACCGTTGCACCCGCCTTAAGACCGAAGAAACGCCCATTGATCTTCCCGCCATATGCAGATGTGTTACTTTCCATTGCACCGACAGAATGACCAATACCATGTTGATGCATACCCTGAATTCCGGCTGACCATGAAAAGCTCTCATTGACTTTGTGATTGTGCACCGCGTCAAAATAGGTCATATTCATGAAGTCTTTGGAGTAGTAGTTGTAGAGTCGGGCAGCATGATGTGCATCATGCCACTCGACGTAGCCTGGAAGGACATTCCCTGTCGTGTGACCGGTAATCGTCTCGGTATTGACACCTAGCGCGTGTTCCACGATGTTCACAAAACGGCTAGAAGTACGCTGTTTGAACTTATCAAGATACCCTCCGCCGATCTTCACACCGTTTTCAAAAGAGTAAGAGAGATCCCCTCCTTCGACTGTCGAAGGCAGCATACGGACCTCTTTTGCATTGACCAATGGCGTCATGATTGTTTTACGGCCGTACCAGATGTCCAGACCCTGGTATTGGTAATCTAAAAATGCTTCGCCAAGAACAGAAAAACCTTCCTGTGCGACCGAATCACCTGGTTTCAAATCCAGCTGTACCGCATTATCACGCCCGATAATCGAGGTATCAACACTGCCCGGCAGAGCGAACGGATTGGTCGTCATAAAGGTCGCACCGAGGGTAAATCCATACAATCTGTCTGTCGTATACCCTAACTGACCGCCGATAGAGTTTGCCCAAGCCGATGACGTTCCCTTATCTAGATTTGTTTGATCTTTATTCGTCTCAATAAAATAGTATCTGATATTTCCATGTGCCTTGCCGTCGCTAAACGCCGTGGCCAAAGAGTCCGCACCATAAAGCGAAGCGGCCAACAATCCCGAAAGAATGATCGTCTTTTTCATATAGAACCTTACATAAAAACTTATACATGTATTTTATCTGAATACAACGAAACGAAATAATCAAATAAATTGAATAAAAAATAAAGAAATCTTTAGGATAGCTATTACTAAAATTGATAGAAGATGTTTGGAGAAGGAGACAATAACAGCGCCCGAAGGCGCTGATATAAAAACGATTAACGTTTAGAGAACTGTGGAGAACGACGTGCTTTACGCTTACCTGGTTTCTTACGTTCAACAACACGTGAATCACGCGTCATCATACCTTCAGGTTTAAGTGTTGCACGGAATGACTCGTCGAACTTAACAAGTGCGCGAGAGATACCGTGACGAAGTGCGTCTGCCTGACCACCGAAACCACCACCAAGAGTAGTAGCAACGATATCAACAGAAGTCTCTTGCTTCGTTAGAGCTAGTGGTTGTTTAACACGAAGTTTTTTCGCTTCAAGTCCACCCAACCATGCGTCTAGTGAAAGACCATTGATCGTGATGTTACCTGTACCTGGTGTTAGCCATACTTTTGCGATAGACGCTTTACGACGTCCAGTTGCGTAGATTTTTGCCATCTATCAATCCTTACTTAGCGATTTGCGCTGTGTGAGGGTGCTCAGCACCAGCGTAAATTTTTAGTTTTTTCAACATTGCACGGCCAAGCTTCGTTTTTGGAAGCATACCGCGTGCTGCAAGTCTAAACAGTTTTTCCGGGTTGTTTTCCAGAAGGTCTGTCATCTTAACACTCTTAGTAGAACCGAAGTAACCACTGTGTGAGAAGTATTCTTTGTTAGCTAGTTTACCAGCTCCGTTGAATTTTGCTTTAGAAGCATTGATGATCACAACGTAATCACCACAGTCAACGTTTGGCGTATAGTACGGCTTGTTTTTACCACGTAGGTGTGTTGCAACCTCAGTGATTAAACGACCGAAAGTCTTACCTTCTGCATCGATCAAGATCCACTCTTGTTTGATCTGCTCAGGTGTTGCAATTTTTGTAAATTTCATATTGCACCCTTTCTAATTTTTTTGGTAGCGGAAGTATAGGGGAATAAACTTAATCAGTGCTTAATTTAAGGTTTTTGTAAGAATATTGTTTTAATTTTGTATTTTTGCGGTTTTATTTCATTCTTATTTCGGAAACAGCCTGGATATCACTTATTGATTTTGCTATATAGTGTTATTATACATGAAATATACCCAAAGGAAATAGAATGAAATTGACTCAAGGCATCTACGGAGCTCTACTTGTATTAACATTGATCTTATCAGGCTGTAACGGAGCCACACCTGCACCGACGTCGACCATTACCAAGGCCCAGCAGAAAGGCGAACTGGTTCTTGGCACTTCGGGGAATATGACACCGATGACACGACAACTTGAGAACGGGGATGTTGTCGGTCTCGACATTGACCTGGCAAATGTGATGGCTGCTGCACTTAACGTCAAACTCACGATTAAAGTCATGCCGTTGGACAAGCTTGCAGCTGCGCTCGCAAACGGCGAAGTCGATGTCGTCCTTTCAAACTATACTATAACGCCTGAACGTAATTCACAAGTTGCATTTGTCGGACCATACCTGACATCTGGCAAATGTCTTATTACCAAACTTCCTGATTTGGCCAATGCCAAAAAAGATGAACTGGCTACCAAGAGCAGTAACCTGGTTGTGATCGAGGGTTCTACAAGCGAAGCATTTGCCAAAGCACTGATGAAACAAGCGACGATTATTCCGACTACAACGCAAGATACTGCTGTTGAAATGGTACGTAACGGTAAGGCAGATGCCATGCTCACTGATTTCCCGATCTGTCAGGCAACCGTTGTCAATAACCCCGATGACAACTTTGTGTCGATCTTCTCTCGTTTGACATATGAGCCGATCGGTATCGCTGTTAAAGGTGACGATGCGCACTTTATTAACTGGACGCAGAATTTTCTTGACCGTATGGAAAAGACCGGATACCTTGCGGCGCTGGGTCAAAAGTGGCTCTCTATCCCGGCAGAGTAAACCCCACCTAAGAGGCAAATGCCTCTTCTCTCACTTCTCTTCTTCATAAAGTATCTTGCTTTAATACAACGCTGACACGCAATGTCATAATGTGATGAAGGTACTTAATTTTTAATATTACTTCTGGGATTAGAATCATTTGACGTTTAAATTTCTTTTATTACTTCAAATCACTAGTATGTCACTTTTTTTTCTTGCGTGCACAAGAAAGAAAACTAACGAAAAAAAAGAAGTGCAATACCCTTCGGCACTATGATCTGATCTTACTAAACTACTTACCGGCTTCCGGGCTAATTGGCGGTTAGACGCCAATATCTGCTTGAACCCCGATAATGAGCTTTTTCGACACAACACACTGCTTACATTCAAGATATACGAACAGGGATCAAAGCATAGCTTTGACATTAAAATAGATGCGTCACCGCTTTGCTCTTTTTCGTGGCATCTGCAAGGCAGACTGGAAGGAGAGATGAACGTTAAGAAAACGGCTTGTTTGAGCGTAGAGAGTGCCAAAAGCGTTAAGAAAAAGGCAAATTTCTTTGCGTTTTTTAGCCGACGCGCCAAGCCGTTATGCGTAGCATCGGTGCGGTAGTTTTTAGCGAAAGAACGACTGGAAGGAAAGCAGTCGGCAGCACGCCGACCGCGAAGCCGTCACGAGAGCTTTTTTGCTTACTTTTTCTGCGGCGTAAAAAAGTAAGAGAGAAGTCAAGGATGTTTCAAAAACCAATAAATAACTAAAGGACAAAAAAATAAAAACTTACACCTCTACAATCTCACACCCCTCCTCTAACATATAGACCAGATACCCGGAGACCTTCGCATTGGTAATCCCGGCGACCGCCTGTTTGTAAAAACCGACCTGTTTATGGTACTGCTCACTGTGGCTTTTGGCAGACTTGTAGTCCACGATGACCCAACCCTCTTCCTGCTCTACCAAGAGATCGATATATCGCAGTTCACCCTTAAAACTGACCGCACGCTCTTTCGAAATGACCCCGGTACTTAAACGTTTGAATGTTGCATCATCGATCAGATACGACACCCGTTTTCTAATACTTTCAAAGTCGGCATCACTCAAATAGGCTCCATAACGGTTACGGGCAACACTCACCGCTTCATCAATGAAAGAGGCATCAAAATCAACCAACATCTCCAGTGTGTAGTGCAGTGCAAGACCAAACTCGATAGCGTACTGGTCTTTCTCCACCTCCTCATTTTCTTCTTTAATGATCTCACTCTGTTGACCATAGTTTCGGGGACTGTAACGTAAAGGTTCCGCACACTTTTTCGGAACAAAGGACTGCTTCTCTATTCGTTCTTCGCCCCATACCTGTTCCTCGAGTCCCAGCGAATCAAACTTGGAGTCTTTTCCTTTTTGGATAATATAGAGGCGATTTTGCGCGCGTGTAAAAGCAACATAGAGCGCATGCATAGCATCTTCGTGCGTTAGCCGCTCTTCATCTTCCAGCGCATTGGCATAAGCCAGGTCGAAGTTGGCACGTTTGCTCATCCGCAGGTAGATGTTTTGCAACGCAATACCATCGTACTGATAGATGATCGTACTGGTGTCTGCTTTGGCTTTGCCCAGCCGGTCGATGACAATAACATTCTCAAACTCCAGTCCTTTGGACTTGTGTACAGTCAACACACGAACACCGTGGAGGTCTGCTTGCGCTGCAGTTGCGTCAAGACGTTCGTATTCAAACAGGAACTGCTCAATGTCACTGTAGTTGCTCAAAAGCTGTAAAAACAATAAGAGGTTCAAGTCCCCGTCAAACAAGCGGTACGTTTCGATGACGTTGACCAGTTCACCTGCAAGGTCTTTACTGTTGACATTACACGGTGTCAACGTTCCGACTTCGAGTTCCAAAAGTGCATAAAAGTTTCGGGCATAGATCGCTTCTTTGAAATAAGAGTATTTCAAATACTCGATCAGGGCACGAATGTTTTTTTGGTTGATCAGCAGCGAGGTGGTCTCGGTCACGACATCGATCCCCGCTTCACGCAGAAGTGCCTCGACTGCGGTCCCGTCCTTGTTGGTCTGAGTCAAAACAGCGATATTGTCAGGGTTCTCGCCCTTCGCTATGAGTGACAGCACCTTCTCGGACATCCCTTCGAGCACCTCATCGTTGTTAATAACTTCCACATACCCTTCACCGGCATTGTCACGTACCAGCTGGGGTTTATAGTTCTTGATCTTGTCAATAAAGACCGCATTGACAAAATGCACCACATTCGCGTCACTGCGATAGTTGGTCAGCAGGTTGTCTACCGTCACCCCATACTTGTCGGTCACGTGGTAGAAAAGTTCTTTTGTCCCCCCGCGGAAACGGTAGATAGACTGTTTAACATCCCCGACGATAAAGAGCGAGTTGTGTTCGCTGATACCTTTACCTGAGGAGATCTCATCAATGATCGGTTTTAGGATGTCATACTGTACGACCGAGGTATCCTGAAACTCGTCCAGCAGGACATGGGCGATCTTGGCATCGAGCCTGAAATACAAAAACTCGCTGTCAACACGCTCTTTCAGCAGGCTGTAGACCAGGTTGGTGATGTCGTCAAAAGAGAGCTCGCCTTCCTCCTTGGCCACCATCATCTTCGCCTCTTCATAGATGTCAAGCAGTCCGAACAGCGCATGGAAGAACTGGCCCTCTTTCGCTTTCATATACGCAGGGATTAACATCTGCAAGGTGTGCAGTTTCTCATCCATGTCGGGCTGGTACCCTTTTTTATACTGCCAATACTCCAAACTCTCTTTTTCGATCCACGCTTTACTCAGAATATCATCCACGCTCTCGCATGACATCGTCTTTTTGGCGCCATCTGACATATTGGAGGCCATCACCATCGCCTGTAACGCAGAAAAGACCTGCATGATCTCATTTTCAAGGCTGAGATAATCGCTCTCTTTAAAGCGCTGCTGCTGCAACTCTTTACGTTTTCCGTAGAGTTCATTAAGCAGTGAAAAGATATCGGTCAGGCGCTTTGAGGCCATCATCGAAAGTGCTATGAGGTCACGCTCTTTGCCTTTGACATTGGCCAAGGTCAAAAACCGTGCCATGATCTTGATCTCATGCTGTGAGGCGAATGTCGAGAATGTTGGCATCAGACCCGCATGCAAGGAAAACTTGCGAAGGATCTTGGCAAAAAACTTGTCGATAGTCATGACCTTGGCATCCGACTTTAAAAACTGCTCCAGCACATTTTGACGCATGCCCAAAAGCGTCTCGACGTCAATACCCGTTACCCGGGCCACTTCAAGACGTTCGTTGCGTTCATGGAAGTACATCAAGGTCTCGATAATACGCTCCTGCATCTCGTTGGCGGCTTTATTGGTAAAAGTCAACGCCAGGATCTTGTCGGCAGGTTCCCCCATAAAAAGAAGGGAGAGATAACGTACGACCAGTGAGAAGGTCTTTCCTGCGCCCGCACTCGCTTCATAGGCATGAAAAGGAATAAACTCGGACATTAGTGAAACCTTTGTATACAGATCATACCGCTCAGAGGGGAAATAAGGGGTAAGATTGTTTTAGTTTTATTTGAAGGCCTAGTTGTGACTAAGTCAAAAAGAAAAGTGAAGCAAGATTGCCCCTTATGTCTCCTCCCGAAGGGCAGTAGTGAGAGCGCTTTACTCCGCGTTAGATAACCTTCAACGTAGCTACAGCTATGCTGAAGAACATCTGCCTTGATTAAAACGCTCTCGCAACTGCTGAGTATATGATCTGTATACAAAGGTTTCACACTCCCCTTTGGCAGAGGTAGGCATATTCGCAGTAACTGCAGTCACTCAACTTCTCTGTCATCTCAAAATCAAAATGCTTTGTCTCTCTAAGTTCATCCAGCAGACTATAAAGCCTTTCGAGTTTGTCATTCAAGACGGGTTCATATATTATTTTGCCCTTGTTGAGATCGTAGAAACCGCAGTTGTTGACCTCACCAAGCGTTCCGGCCAGAAGATAATAAAACTCCAACTGAAAATCAGTTGCCTTTTCCAGCGTTTTAAGCGTGTAGGTCATGTATTTTCCACTTTTGTAATCCAGCACCTCAAGACCGTCCACAGTTCTGTCTATACGATCGATCACACCGGCGAGTTTGATCCCCCGTACCTCCCTTTCGAGTTTTTTCTCACACGCATGGACACGTACCTCTTTGAAACGTTCTATCTCATGTTCCAGAAACGGCTCTAAGCGGTTCATCCAGAGTTTATGCAGGTATTTGTCCAGTACACTGTTTCCGCTGCTCTGATCAAGCGCTATGGAGAGTGCCTTTTTGAGTACTTCTTTGTCACTGAAGTGGTCTTGTTCTTCATAAACGATCTTCAGCGCCTCGTGCAGAGCTGTTCCGATCTCATGTTCTTTGGGCATATCCTGCGCAATCTCATGGTCTTTCAACCCCTCAACATATTTATGATAGAACTTGCGCCGGCAGGTCAAAAATGTTTTTAGACCCGTTGCAGAGAGTGGTTGTTTTATAAAATCATACTCACCTTCTATCTCACACATTTCTTTTTTGTCATAGCTTTGCACCGGCATTATGACAGGGGCATAAAGGGCATCATTCTGTCTACCGCCCGACACGAGGCCAAGCTGCGTCAAAAACCGGGATGGAACCGCGTCGGTGGAGTGGACATAGGCGATCTCAACCTGTCTGGCCTGTGTAAACAGTGAATGGTAATATAGCTTTTGCAGATCTTCCCGTTCACTCGTCGTCGGCAGTCCTGCATTGTAACGGGTCGTTGAATTCAAAAAAAGGTCTTTTTCACTTTTTCGCGGAACGACGCCTTCGTTAAAATTGACGACAATGACACCTTCGTATTCCACTAAACGTGTCTCCAGCACACCCATCACCGTGATCTTACCTCCGCGCACATCATCAATGCTTTTACTTTTCAGACGGTTTACAAAAAGATGCAGGGCTGACTTTAGAGGGGCCTCGCCCAAAGCCGGTATGATCTTCTCGAAATAGTAGAGCTCTTCGCGTACAATGTCGATGACCGCCTTGTCGTGTTCTTTCTCCAAAAAGGGTTCCATTAACGCTGAAAAGTCCAGTGTATGTACCGGGGCACGGTGTTTGGTGAACAGGACTTCAAGGAGCTCAGCACCCACGCGGTTCAGGCGGGCAGTATTTTCGACAGTTCTATTTTCCAAATACTGCATGACAGCCTCCAGGCTCTCGACAAACAGACTTTGCGTCAGCGGAATGCCCATCGCGAAGTTAAAGTTCCCCTCTTCATCAAAACGTCTCAAATGTTCAGCAAAACTCTCATCCGGCAAGACCACAACGATTTTTTCGGGGGCTAAACCCTCTTCGATCAAAGCATAAACTTTCTGTTTAATAAAACCAACCTGCAGAAGTGACTGTGTAAAACTCTCTACCTTTGCATTGATCGCATTAGCAATCGGCCTGACTTCATCTACATCTAACGTCTGCAAATCTATCCGCTGAGTGCTTTCTGCTACAACCGCAACACCAAGCGCTTCGAATTTTCGCGTTAGTTTTGTATTGAATTGATTCGCACTGTAACGCAGTATGACGGGAATAATTTCTGCAGCAGCCAGCAGTACTTCCATCTCAAAATTTGTCAAATATCCGAGTGCATAGAGTTCTACCTTACCCAGGCTTTTCAAATAACCTGTATTGAGCTTATAGTGCTCCGGCAAAAAAATCGGGTCCAGAATCTTTTTCTCTTCGCATATACGCTTATAACGGTAATAGAGTTCCTGCAAGATCGTAATGTGTTCTTCGTAGTCTCCATAGGTATCTGCAAATTCGAGACTACCAATGTCGACCAATTCACCGCTCAGCTCCTCGAAAAAACGAAACAGGTAACTGGCATTCTGTGTAAAGGTAAAAAAATTGCGCTCGATATTGAGTGTGGTGAAGTTTTTAAAATCCGCTGCTTCAAGTAATAGCAGTGTCCTTGTATCTTCGTCAACCCGGTGGTATCCTTCAACATGCATAACACGCTGCAGAAACTCACCTATCGTCAGGTAATGTGACAAGAAACCGTCAACCGACTGCTCTTTTAAAATGTGCGAACGTATAGCACGTGAGGTGGGAAGAATAGTGGTTATTGCAGACATGACGGACCTTGCTTTTGCGAGTAAAGTATTATAGTCAATTTAGAGAAATAGGAATGATTTTTAGGCATATTGCAGGAAACGGTAGTAAGTTTAAGTAAGAGTAAGAGAACGCAATGCCGTGCAGATGAACTGCACTATACCAGTCTAATACTCAAAAGCATTTGGATAGCGGGTATCGGCTTTGAGATTAAAATAACGTTCATATTCACCGACTACAGCATGCGCCATGATATTCCAGCGTCCTTCCAAAGGAAGCTTACCGACATTGAATGTATAGATACCATCCGTCACATCGGCCTTGTCCAGTACGATATCACTCTTATGATTGTCTGGACGTGTCAGTACTATGTCCAGCTTTGCATTGTTGACGGCATTGCCTCTAGCATCGACTAATTTGTATGCAACAACCGCATTCTCTTTGTCTAAGGCATTGCTGGCATACGTGATCTTATATTGCTTGTCAAAAGCGATAGCTGCTTCGATGAATGAATTCGCATGTTTATCATAGACATGATAGTTCTGCATGTTTGCATCACTCATTTCTACAGGATGTTTGACCGCTACAACGACCGTCATAGCAGATGCAATAATGATCAAGATTATAGAACCTACGATAGCATATGGCCAGATGCGGCCTTTTTTCTCTTTACTCACTATTTTTCCTCTTGTGCTTCTCTTAGTTTCGCACGGCGGCGACCTCTGAAGTACCCAAATATGGCGAATAGAATTGTACCGTAGAAGATGTAACGTATGACATCGATTGCAATTTGGTTGCCACTGCCGGCAGCATTGTCAAGGGTGACATTGCGGCTTGCAGCGATCTGTTCTGCTGTTTCTGAGTAGCCGTTGAACATGGCCACTGCATATTTGTTGACAATATCTTTGCCCTTCGCCCGCTCAGCCAAGACCGGTAGTACAACGCCCCCATAACTTGACATCTCTTCTTTAACATCCTCAAGACTTCTGGCGAACATAATAGAACTGACAACAGCACCAATAAATGATGCATTCGGACTTAAGATCGTCTTTTTGTCAAATTCGTCATACATACTTGAAGGAGATGCAACAATCTGGACCTGCTTTTGCAGTTCGACAAATCCTACAACCACAGCCGGCTGAGGCAGTGTCTTCGCCAATTCCAATGAATATGCTGCAATACTCTGATTGTCGTCCAGATCTCTAAGCATGACCAGGTAGAGTGAAACCCCTGTCTTTTCATACAACTCTTGCCCAATATCGTTAATCTCTTTAGAAAAAGTATCTCTTTGAACAACATCGTCTTGATAAAGATATTCTGCAAAAAGTGAAGTGGAAAAAAGCAGTGTGAAGATGAGGGCCGCTAGCCCTCGTGTGTTACTCAACTAAGTTACCTTAGCCGATATACAGGTGATTGGGAGTGACAACGGCATACAGTGTGTATGCTGCTGAAATGATCAACGCGATTGTAATAATCTTATCCATATATTGATTCATCATTAACTCCTTATTTTACATCTACAAGATGAGAACCTGATGTTTTATCGATCATCTTGATCGAACTCGCATCTTTAATCTCGTAAAAGTTACTTGCATTTCTGTTCTGAGCGCCAAGGGCAGCCCATGTAAGACCTGCAAGAATAGTAAGCAGCAACACCGTTGCCACTAACATTCCAGTAATACCATCTAAAACGAATAAACCTCTGTTTTCATTCATAATGGACTCCTTATTTACTTAAGCTAGTAACGTATGCACTAACTGCTTCGATCTGTTTAGCATTAAGACGGTCAGCAAATACTGGCATTGCACCAATTGCACCTTTTTTACCATCTTTAAGTACTGCAGATACAGTCGCTATGTCATAGCCATTGATCTTCGGTCCGGCATATGCCATACCTTCGCCATTAGCACCGTGACATGAGGTACATGTACCTTTTTCAAACAGTGCCGCACCTTCAGAATCACCTTCTGGAAGTCCTGCAACAACGTAGTCAACTAATTTGTTCAGCTCTGCCTCATCCGCGAATGAGTAGTTCAGACCCATCGGCATACCGCCAGGGTAATCAGTTTTAAAGTTGTTTGCACCATTCATAAGAACATGCATGACACTCTCTTTTGAGATACGTTCATTCAAGTTTGCTGCTTTGCCATCAATACCATCAGCCGTTAGACCATGACATACTTTACATTCAGCAAGGAAAACAGACTCACCCATCTCTACCAACGTTGCATCATCCATGTTAGCATATTGTGCTTCGAACTTTGCGTTGTGTGCTGCTGTATCTTCATTGTACTCACCGATTTGAGAGTATGCATTAACAGGGTAACCTGCAATAAAATACCACATTGCCCAAACGATCAGACCTAAGAAAATGATTGCCCAACCAGCAGGCAATTCATTTTTATATTCACCGATACCATCCCAGTTCTCGTCAGCCAACTTACCTGTAGCCGTGTCATTTTGCATTTGACGTACATACTTGATGACGACAAAGACTGAAATAACTACAAGTGCAATTGCACCTGCAACGGCAAGCATGTTAACGATATCATCATTTAGACCGCCCTTAGAGCCACCAACAGATAAGTATGTAAGTGCCAACATAAGAACAGCAAAGATAATTCCTCCAAGCGTAAGCTTATTCATTTTTATCTCCTACCTTTTTTGTCTCTTTATCAGAGACCTTGTTTACCGGTTCGTCGGTAATGTCATCGTTTAGTGCAATATTGCCATACGCTTCATAATCAATACCAGTAGCATCTTTCTTCTTGCTGTAAAGATGGTAGATATACCCATAAAGAGCCACCACCATAAAAACAGTGATAAAAAAGTAACCGTATGCCTGAAAAGTTGCAATATCCACTTCTGACCCTCTACTTTAAGCTGTTCATATACGCAATAAGCGCAACGATCTCAGGAATCTGACCAGCGGCAACAGCATCTTGAACACTTTTATCTTTCATATCTGCTGCAACAAGCTTAGCTTCTTCTAACGCAGATGCATGAGCACCATCTAGAGAATCCGCAAGAGCAACAGTTACTTTTGAACCGTCTTTCATTGGGACCTCTTCGTTATAAGGAACAGAAAAAGCATTTTTAACAGTCACTTGTTCTGCGTATGCAGTGTCGATGTCTGCCTGATTTTCAAACAACCAAGGGTATGCCGGCATAATGGAACCAGGTACAACGGATACCGGGTTTTTCATATGATTTTCGTGCCAGTCTGTCGTACGGTAGTTTCCTACACGGTGCAAATCTGGACCTGTACGCTTTGAACCCCATAGGAATGGACGGTCATAAGCATACTCACCACTTAGTGAGTATGAACCGTAACGGTCTGTCTCAGCTTTAAATGGACGGATAAGCTGTGAGTGACATGCATTACAAGAGTTCTTGATATACACGTGACGACCAGCCAACTCAAGCGTTGTGTATGGTTTTGTACCGATGACAGGACGAGACGCCTGTGCAAAGTTTGGCACGATCTCAATAAGACCGGCAAACGCGATAGTAACAAATACACCAACTGCAAAGAAGAATGGGTGTTTTTCTAACCAATGAAACATATTATCCCCTTTCCTTACGCTGCCATAGGTGAAGCGTTTTGAAGTTCATTTTCTTCAACACGACGACCCGCAGTCATAGTTTTGTACATGTTCCAAGCGAACAAGAACATACCAATTAGGTAAAGCGTACCACCAACTGCACGGATTGTGTAGTATGGGTGAAGTACAGTAACGGTATCGATGAATGAGTACGCAAGGTTACCGAATTCATCGTGAGCACGCCACATCATACCCTGAGTAATACCCGCGATCCACATAGAAGTAAAGTAAAGAACAACACCTAGAGTCTGAATCCAGAATTGTGTGTTCATCAATGACTTAGAGTAGATCTCACGTTTGAATACACGTGGAGCCATGTGGAAAAGTGCCGCCATGATCATGAATGCAACCCAACCAAGGACACCGTCATGTACGTGACCAACGATCCAGTCTGTAAAGTGCGCGATAGCATTAACAGATTTGATCGCCTGGATCGGACCTTCAAGCGTCGAGAACATGTAGAACGTCGAAGCAAGAACCATGAACTTGATCAATGGTGAACTTGCTACCTGTTGCCACTCACCCTTCATTGTAAGAAGCATGTTGATCGCAGAACCCCAAGATGGAAGAATAAGTACTACTGAGAATACTGAACCCATTGTCTGCATCCAGTCTGGTACCGTTGAGAAAAGAAGGTGGTGACCACCGGCCCAAAGGTAAACAAACATAAGACCCCAGAAAGAAAGTAGAGACAGTTTATATGAGAAAACCGCTTGTCCAGACTCTTTTGGAAGGAAGTAGTAGATCATTGCAACGATAGGCACGGTGAAACCGAATGCAACCGCATTGTGACCATACCACCACTGTACCAACGCGTCATTTGTACCTGAGTACATTGAAACTGAGTGATACCATGCACCGATTCCGCCAGAAGCGAAGTATGTAGGAATTTCCATGTTGTTAAACAGGTAAAGCATAGCTATACCAAGGAAAGTCGCGATGTAGTACCAGATAGAGATGTAGAGTGATTTTTCACGGCGCATACCGATCAGACCAAAGATACTCATACCCCAGATAACCCATACAATAACGATAGCGATATCGATTGGCCATTCAAATTCAGCATACTCTTTTGACGTCGTAATACCTAAAAGCAGAGAAACGACAACTGCCGCCACACCAACAAGGTACAACCAGAAGTGAAGTTTTCCTAAGAACATCAAGAACTTAGACTCTGCCATTGATACTTTAAGTACACGTTGACCAACATAGTACCAAGTAGCCCAAATACCACTAAGGGTAAAACCAAAGATAACCGCATCCGTATGAAGCGGACGAAGACGAGAGAAGTTTGTATACTCCGCTGCACCTTGACCAAGCATCGTGTTTACCGCAGGAAATGCAAGTTCCCAAGCTAATATAACACCGACCAGCATACCGACAATTCCGAGTAGTACAGTTGTTAGCATAAACATTTTAGCAACAGTGTAATCATACTCTAAAGGACGATTTTCCATTTACAGCCTCCTAATAAATTCAAAGCGTAAGAACCCGATTCTTAAAAAAAGGGTTTTTAGACGTTATGATAATAGCTATAGTTATGTTTAATATTTCTTAATTAGGGGTGGTTTTACACTGTTGTCTAATTTATATAATATATTTAAGTAGCAATTAAGTGTTATGGGAAAAAAAGAAACACATTAGAAGAGCACAAGAGCCATATTGTGGGTTAAAGTACACATTAATGCACTAAATTACAAAACCTCAAGTTCAATAAGATTTATTTATTTAGTACCACATTTTCCGGCACCGCATTTTCCGGCACCGCATTTCATCGACTCTTCCTTAAGTGATTGAGTATTACTGTTTTCCACAGGTTGAGTTCCACATTTTCCGGCACCACACTTCATAGCTTCTTCTTTAGGCGCTGGTTCATCTTTCACTGTATCACGTCTGGCACCGCACTTGCCCATCCCGCATTTTCCGGCACCACACTTGCCGGCACCGCATTTGCCCATTTCCTGCGCATCTTTTGCCTGCTGTTCGATCGGCGTATTTTTCCAATAGTCAAACTGCATGTAGGCTTTCATCAGTGTCCAGCCCCCAAAAACAATAATCGTAATGGCAGCGAACTGGATCATCAGTGATCGGAATCGTGTCTGTGAAAAGAGTCCGACTGCAAAGGCAAAACTAAAGAGTGCCGGTATCGTAAAAATACCGAAAATGGCCATAACAATTGCGCCCCACAGTGCGGACTGTGTCGTTGTTGCTGTGACCAACATCGTATAGACGAGTCCACATGGGAAGAGCCCGTTTAAGAGTCCAAGGGTAAAAAAGCTGCTTGGCTTGGCTGACGAGAGTTGTGAAGTAAAGATCTTCTTAAACCAGGGCTGACGTGTGATCGGGTATTCAATAGAGGTTAAAAATTTCAATTTCCCTGCAAAGGAGAGCCCCATCAAGATCATCATTACACCCGCAATTGCAAACATGATAGCACGTGCCAACGGTGAGATGTCCCATAATGAGCCAAAGTACCCAAACAATGCACCCAGTGCTGTATAGGTAACAACACGTCCAAGGTTATAAAACATGTGATAAGTCGACTGGCTCAGTTTACTTTGTTCAGGTTTGATTTTTGCAGTTGTGTAGGTAACGATAAATCCTCCGCACATGCCAATGCAGTGGCCGATAGAACCAAGGAGTGCGAAGGTGATGATGGCTGTGAACTCTATACCGTTCATGGACGTCCTAAATACGTTAAAAGTTCTTGTTTACGCTTTGAGAGAAAAGTGTAACAAAGAAGTGTTACATTAGTGTTAAGAAGAGAGAATCTCTTCTCTAAAGTTACGCTTGTTTAACCAGCTTTAAAAATTCGCCGAAGATGTAACGACTCTCTTTTGGTCCCGGGCTTGATTCCGGGTGATGTTGAACAGAAAAGATCGGGGCATCATTGTAACGAAGCCCTTCGATCGTGTTGTCAAAAAGATTTGTATGGGTTACTTTTGCGATCTCTGTAATGTTGTCTGGAACATTATAGTTATGATTCTGCGCCGTGATCTCTACCATACCGGTTTCAACATTTTTAACCGGGTGGTTTCCACCGTGGTGACCGAATTTCAGTTTATAGGTATCATAGCCGTGTGAGATCGAAAGCAGTTGGTGCCCCAGACAGATACCGAACATCGGTACTTTTGCAGCGATCAGCTTCTTGATCTGAGCCTGTTCTTCTTTAAGCACCAGAGGGTCACCCGGTCCGTTTGACAAAAAGACACCATCGATCTCTTTGTTCTTGACACGTTCGATCAGTGTATCGGCATCAAAACTGTTTGGCGACACTTCGACTTGGAGACCCGCTTGTGTAAGTTCATTCAGAATGTTTCGCTTAATACCAAAGTCAATCGCTACGATCTTTGCTTCAACAGCAGGCGCATCATTGTACGCAAAGACTGTCGAATCATAGGTGCCGCTTTGGTGAATATAACTTTCTTTGGTACTGACCTCTTTAATGTAGTTGACCTCTTCAATACGTGGTGACGACTCCAGTACTTTTTTGAGTTCATCTTTGTCACTGATCTCTGTCGAAGCGACCATCATCATCGCACCTTCAGAACGAAGCATTTTCGTAAGGTAACGGGTATCGATATTACAGATACCCATAACGCCGTGTTCTTTCAAAAAGTCCGAAAGCGAACCTTCGGCACGGAAGTTTGAATAACGGTCCTGGTACTGACGTACGATCATTCCTTTTGCATGCGCTTTTTTTGACTCCATGTCTTCAGCATTGACACCCACATTACCGATCTCCGGTGCCGTAAAGGTGACAAACTGCCCTGCATACGAAGGGTCTGACATAATTTCCTGATAACCGCTCATTGACGTATTAAAAACGATCTCACCAACCAGCGTCGTTGCAGCACCAAACGATGATGCCTCCAGAAATGTCCCGTTTTCAAGATAGATCCAAACAGTGTTCATTAGGCAAGTCCTCTCTTTTGTAGTTCTTCGTTGTATAGTTTCTCATGAATGATATCAAACTCTTCCGTACCCGGAATGATTCGGCGTTTGTACGAACGGATCTTCTCCATAACAGCATCATCGATCTCATCATTGCTTGCGATGTAACCGGTGATCGCATTGTAGATGATGTTTTTGATGCGATTTTCTGTCACATCAAAGTGAATCAGATCTTCTTCATAGAGTTCATCAAGGATCTTATGCGCAATGTCCGAGTAACGATCTTCATACGAAAGGATAACACCGTACTCCGGCGCCAGTTTTTTCTTGATCATAAAAAAGAGTTGACGTTCATCGGCCAACATCTCTTCGATGTTGTCTTCATTGTCATCAAGCATCTCGTTAACACGCTCCTCAAGAGCATGCTCTTTTTTAACACTCTCTTCAAAGATCTTTTGCGCTTCTTTTGCAACTGGCTCAAGGCCTTTAGTCATTGTAACCAAGCCGCTTTTGTTCAGTTCGATAGCGATTCTGTTAGCAATACGTGGTACGTGTGCGAGAGTAACTTTCATGCGAAGACCTCTAAATTATATTTTTTTGGATAATACTCTATTTATGGTTAGAAAGAGGTAAAAAGCAATAGCCTTACACATCAATGGAAGAGGATTGAATATTGCAGAAGTGGTATAGATTGTGTAAAATGTTTGACCGACAGCGTACATCGGTACGCCGAGCATCAAACTTTTGCGCACGCTGTGGCGCAGCTGGAATGTTTAAAGGTGGATCGTGTCGTCACGCTCCGGCGACGTAGAGATAATGCCGACCTTTGTCTTGCTGATCTCTTCGATCGTCTTGACATAATCCTGTGCATCTTGCGGAAGTTCGTCGAACGAACGTATGCCTACTGAGTTTGTCCACCCTTTGAATGTTTTGTAAATCGGTGTGACATTTTCGAGGTCAGCCGGCATGTAGTTGATCTCTTTGCCCTGGTACTCGTACGCAACACAGACCTTGACTTCATCGAAACCGTCCAGTACGTCAAGTTTCATCAGTGCCAGTTCATCAACACCGTTCAAACGACATGCGTGACGTGTTGCTACAGCATCGAACCAACCGCATCTTCTTGCACGACCTGTTGTTGTTCCAAACTCATGGCCCTGCTCGCCAAGACGTTTGCCCTCTTCGCCAAAATCTTCACTTGGGAACGGACCGTTACCCACACGCGTACAGTACGCTTTGACGATTCCGATCACTTTGCCGATATCTTTAGGATTGATCCCAAGTCCCGTACAGGCACCTGCACTGACAGTTGCAGACGAGGTTACATACGGGAAGGTACCGTGGTCAATGTCAAGGAGTGTACCCTGAGCACCTTCGAGTAACACTTTTTTGTTATCCTCATCCAGCGCTTTCCATACCATCTGCGTTGTATCTGTAATAAACGGAGCAAGTTTCGCTTTGTACCCTTCAAGTTCCGCCATCAGCTCTGATTCATTCGGCGTTGCAATGTCCAAGACGTCAAAAATGGCACGATTTTGTTCAAAATACTCCATAATACCTTTGCACAGTGCTGCCGGGTCAAGCAGTTCACCCACTCTGAAACCGGTACGGTTGATCTTGTCCGAGTAGGCCGGCCCGATACCCTTACCCGTTGTACCGATCGCTTTATCGCCTTTAAGACGCTCTTTTGCCTGATCGATCAATGCGTGGTACGGAAGGTTAAGGTGTGCCTTGTCGGAGATATAAAGACGTCCTTCCAAACCGTCGAACTGCTCCATCTCTTTGATGATCGACTCCGGAGAAAGAACGACACCGTTACCGACGACATTGATCGCTTTCGGGTTCAGAACACCTGAGGGGATAAGGTGAAGTGCATACTTTACACCATCGACCCAGATCGTGTGACCGGCATTGTGCCCACCCTGGCTTCGACAAACCATGTCATATTTACAAGCAAGCGCATCAACGATCTTACCCTTACCTTCGTCGCCCCATTGGATACCTACGATCAAATCTGCTTTTGTACTCATACTTTATTCCTTACTTGTTTGCTTCTATTAGTGTGTCCGTGTAGATCGCAAAACCTACCGATGTCACATTGTCATTTTCGTAACGTCCGCCACGTGCGTGGACCTTGTTGCCTTCGATCACTCTGAAAAAAAGCTCATCATAATAGAGCATCTCTGCATAGTACAACGGCGCGATCACCCTGTTTTTATAGGCTGTCTTTGCGCACATCTCTTTCATCTTGACCAGCTCTTCTTTGATCGTCTCGGGAACGATCTCGATCACGGCATCGATATCCTCAGGATGCTGAAGATAGACCAGTTTACGCAGCCATTCGATCTCAAGGGCCAGGAACTTTTGAATATTGATATGACGGAAGTCATCCAGGTCGATATTGAGCATTTCAGAGAGTTTCTTTGGAATGGCAATGTTAGAGATCTGTAACAACGGTGCAACGTCAAGACGTTCGAAGATCTGCATTGCCTGGTTCAGCGCGACGCTCAGATCACACTCACCGATCACCTCTGCACCGACCTGATACTGCTCAGTAGAGGGGTAACGGTAAATAGGTTGAATATAAAACCATTTACGGTGTGTCGTGTTTCGGCCGAGGCGTTTGGTTATGATGCGCACGACATCGATCGTCGAGTCCGCGCGCAGGCTCATCTTGTTGTTGAGTTTATCGTTGATCCGGACCAACTCTTTGACATCAGAAATAGAGTCATGCTGGTGGTACGAAAAAAGCGGTGTGACGATCTCTTCGAAATCATCATTGTATAGCACTTCACTGGCCACTTGCTCGATGTAACGTTTACGTTTTGCCGAATCACCGAAGTAGAGCTTCGAACCCTCTGGGATCTCGTGTTCAAATATCATTATTTTTCTCTGCTTTTCTCGATCATGGTCTTAAAATAGGTCTCATTGAATACACGGCTGGCCGTACCGTCAAAGGCTCTGCGCCCCAGTTTTGCAAGCGCAAGCTCAACCGCATTGACGACCCAGACGATCTCATATGGCTCGATCAGACCCATCTGGTTAATACGGAAGATCTTGCCTTTAAGATGGTCCTGTCCGCCGGCGACGTTGACGCCGAACTCATCTTTAAGCAGGTTTCGGATCGCCGAAGCATCAACATCATCGACCGTCGTCATCGAACGCGCAGGTGATGACGGGTAGACATGCAGTCCCAGGCTTTCCATCGCGGCGATGACAGCATCCGCACGGCGTGCCGTGTCTTCGTACAGGGCAGCGAATCCGCCGTTGTCAACGATGTGCTGCAAGACGGCACGCAGACCGATAACAAGCGTTGTCGGTGCTGTCCATGCCGTCGTGTTTTTGACCTGGTTCTTGATCTCTGTTGCCAGGTTGAAGTAGTAGCCTTTCCCCTCACCGATCTTTGCCACTGCAGCATTGCTCAGACCTAGAATAGCCATTCCCGGTGGCAGCATCAATGCTTTTTGACTTCCCGCCAGCAGACAGTCGATGTTGGTCACATCGATAGGCTCAACACCCACTGCCGTAATCCCATCAGCGATCATCATGATCTCAGGGTTGATCGCTTTAACCGCTGCAGCGATCGCTTCAACCTTATGACGAAGACCGCCTGCCGACTCAGAGACCTGAATCGCTACGGCATCGATCGATGGATTCGCTTTTAACGCTTCGACCACTTCCTCGACAGATGCAGGCGTGTTCCATTCGTTCTTGATCTCAACATTGTTAAGGCCGCTTGCAAGTGCGATCTTTCCAAAACGCTCGCCGAACTTGCCGGAATTAATATTTAACAGTGTGTCGCTACATAGGTTTGTAACCGCCGCTTCCATAGCACCGGTACCGGAAGAAGCGAGCATGATCACTTCGTCGGTGTTAAATAGCTTGAACAAAAGTGCACGTGTCTCAGCAAAGATCGCCTCAAATTCCGGTGTACGGTGATGCAGGGTCAGCCCTGCCATAGCGACACGGGCAAATTCTGGAACGGGGGTTGGTCCTGGCGTAAAAAGCAACATTCTTTTTCCTTTAATAAACATCACGTAACACCCCATTGTAAAGGGTTTTAAGTGATCTTTATACCTAAGATTTTTTCAAACCGCGTATTATAGCCAATTCGTGTTTAGGTATAAATGAAATCCTCCCCTCTTTTGCGAGACTCTTGTAAATAAGCTCTTGTCACATCTCGCCTACCGATTTATCCACCACATGCTAAAATAGCAGCCATATAAACAAGAGGAACTTTTTTTGGATATTTTTCAAGCCATCATCATCGGTATCATCGAAGGGTTTACCGAATTTCTTCCTATCTCTTCGACCGGACACATGATCGTTGCGAGTGAATATCTTGGTGTCTC
Organism: Sulfurimonadaceae bacterium; assembly: GCA_041553195.1. Taxonomy (GTDB): domain Bacteria; phylum Campylobacterota; class Campylobacteria; order Campylobacterales; family Sulfurimonadaceae; genus Sulfonitrofixus. The sequence goes on along the minus strand of JBFEJN010000001.1, from coordinate 49,372 downwards.
TCAGGACAACCTGACCAAGGCATATGAAGTCATCATCCAGTTTGCGGCGATACTGGCCGTCATGCTTGTCTATCGCGACAAATTGACCTTTAAAAAAATCGAGCTCTGGCAGAAGCTGTTTATCGCCTTTCTACCACTGGCTGTTGTCGGGTTTATCTTCAAAGACATCATCAAAGAGCTCTTTACGGTCAACACCGTTGCTGTTATGTTTATCGTCGGCGGAATCGTCTTTCTGATCATCGAGAAGTTTTATAAAGAAGAAGAAAGTCACACCAATGAGGTAGAAAATGTAAGCTATAAACAGGCTTTTCTCGTCGGTGTCGCGCAGATCTTTTCACTGATTCCCGGTACAAGCCGTGCCGGGGCGACCATTATTGGCGGCATGCTGCTCAAGATGAACCGTAAGACCAGCGCTGAATTTTCATTTCTGCTTGCTATCCCGGTTATGGGCGCCGTCAGCGGCTACGATCTGCTGAAACACTACCAGGAGTTTGCCGATGCCAATTGGGGTGCATTCATTATCGGTTTTATCACCGCCTTCGCCGTGGCCTACCTGACCATTAAACTCTTTCTGGTCTTTTTGCAGCGCTTTACCTTTGTCGCATTCGGTATCTACCGCATTATCTTCGGCATAGTCTTGCTCCTGATCAACTAGAGACAACGCTGTCCGCTTAAACCGTTTCCCCTTAAACGAAATAGATTTGGTGCAGATGGTGACGAAGTGATTCTAAAGGCGCACTGCTGTACGTTGAATGATAAATTGTATTGAAAGTCTCTACACCTGCAATCACACGCGTCAAACGAATAGATTTGGTGCAGATGGTGCAAAATGTTTTCCGACTGCGCACTGCTGTGCGCCGAAAGTAAAACTTTTATGCAAGCTGTGCCGAAGCTATTCGTTTAACTCTTCGAAGTCCTCTTTGCTTGCACCACAATCCGGGCAAACCCAGTCCTCCGGAATATCTTCGAATTCTGTCCCCGGTGCGATCCCGCCGTCAGGATCACCGACCTCCGGATCATAGATCCATTCGCATGCTGTACATATATATTTTTTTGCCATCACATACTCCTCGTTTTTTTTAAGTATAACAAAAGCCTCACGGCCTCTTTCTATAAAATAAGAGTTGACTCATATCTTTAAGACAAGGTATAAAAAAACTTCTGTAAACACTAGAATACCGGGTTATTAAGCGGGCCATGTATCGAAAAAACGGAGATCTATCCGAACCAATCGAAAGCCTTTTACATCTTGCCTTGACCCCGAATAAAAAACGGCCAAGAACCGTTTTTTTTCAAACTATTATTTTAGAGGCGCGTTTTTAACGGTATTGCCCTGTGCCAAACCGACGATACCGCCTTTCATCACACGTGTGTTTTTAAAGCCGAGCATTTTCAGGCTGCCTGCGACCATCACCGCACGGCTTCCTGAATAACAGACAATGATGATCAGCTCATCTTTTGGCAGCCTGTTAAGGTTTTTCTCTTCGAACAGGTGTTCAACCGGTATTTCCAGGGTATTGGGTGCTTTGATTCCGACAATGGCTAACTCACCCGGTGTACGGACATCTAAAAACATGAACTTTTTCTCTTCACGTATCATCTTCATGGTCTCTTCACCATCAATGTAAAGTTTCGACTCAGCGCACGCTTTTTGTGTAAAGTGCGAATAGAAGTCATTAAATTCTTTTGCTTTTGCCGTATCATAGGCAAACACATTCATGACCAATGTTGACACAAGCATTGTAGCGGTTACGATTTTTTTCATCATTCAAATATCCTTGGTAATTTTTAAAATTCTATACGAGTGACGATTAAATCAAACTTATGATGTAGTTTTATCGTCATTATCCGTCACCTGCATTAGTGTATACTTTCAGACATCATACAAGGAGTCAAAATGTCACGATTCGACAAGGTTGCCAAAGAGTGGGACAGTTCAGAACGTCGGCAGGCCATGGCAGCAGACATCGCCAACGCCATTTTCAAGACACAGCCGCTTGCTAAAACAATGCGGCTGCTGGATTTTGGTGCAGGTACGGGACTTTTGAGCAAACACCTCTGCTCATCTGTTGGCCATATTACCGCTCTAGACATCTCAAAAGAGATGCTTAAACAGTTGGAAGCAAACCGTAGTACGTGGGGGCCTTGCGAGGTCGAAACCGTCCATTCCGACATCACGAAGTTTAAAACAACTCTGAATTACAATGGTATTGTCAGTTCCATGAGCATGCATCATATAGAGAACATCGACCTTCTTTTTGAGACCTTTGCGCGTGTTCTAAGCCCCAATGGTTTTATTGCCATCGCCGATCTGGAATTAGAAGATGGAACTTTTCACGAAGACGGTAACGAGGGGGTATTTCACTTTGGATTTGAGGAGGAGACCTTACGCCAAACTGCTGAAAAGTACGGCTTTACAACGCCTTCATTTCAAACAGTCCACTGTGTTGAAAAAGAAGAAAACAAAGCATATAACATCTTCTTAATGCACGCGTTTAAACAGTAACAAAGTGATTGGAGAATAAGAAGACAAATGGCACCTTTTCTCTCTTGAGATCAGTGCGCATTTTTTGGAATACCCTTTAATAGACTTTTCGTTTCTTGATCGCTTTTAACTCACGTTTCATGGTAATGACTTCATGTTCCATCTTGACCGTGAACCGTTGCGTTTCGTATCCGTTTTTACTGATCTGAATATCGTATTCACCGGGCTTAAGCTCTATACCGGGCTCATACTTGTCAATAATGTTCATTATCTGTACCCTGGCATCGTAAGGCTCAGTCTGAATAAAAAGCGGATATGCTGATTTTACCTCGATTTCAGTCGCTGAGAAATAATAACTCATCGCACCGATAAGCAGTAATATTGGAAAGATACTTGCGACAAAAAGTTTATTGAGTGCTTTTTTCTTCTCCTCTTTCGCTTCGTGGGCCTGAAGGATTTCCTCTTTTTGACGCCTTCGAGCTTTTTGCTCATCTTGAAAACTGGCTACCTCTTCCTGCTCTATCTCTTTCAAGGTGTCAAAATCGACATTTAAGGCCTTCAACTGCTCATCTGTTTTTTCCTCCGATGCTGCGGCAAAACGCTGTTGTACCGGTTTCTGAACCGTTGCCTTCTGCTGAGGCTTTTTCACCTCCTTTTTCTCTTCCTCAACCGCTTTGAAACGTTTTTCAATATCCTTGCGTGTCGCATGACGGTTCTTTGCCGCACGTGCTTTCTCATTCTGATAGAAAAGAGCACGCTGCTCTAAAAATGCCTCTTTCTGCCGCGTCCATTTTCCCGGATCGACCTCGTGGGTATACAACTGTCTGTCAAAATCACTTTCAACCGCTTTGACGTACTCCTCAAACGAAAGCAGATCTGAGAGGTAGAAGTCATTCGAGATGTCGAGTGCCTCTTCTTCAAAAATGTTTTTGTTTAAAAGGTCTCGGTCGGTATAAAAGGCTTTCGGCTCTTTACACTCTGCCCAGGAGAGCAGACCAAAAGCCTGTTCTTTGTTTTTCTGGTGGATCGCCGCACGGATCTTGCGTTTGAGCTTTCGGCTAGGATAGATATGACGTTCGCCAACACCGATTCCGGTGATCATACGGCGACCGTTTTTCGCACTTTGCAGTTTTGTTTTTTTGCGGTTGAGCACAAAACCGGCATCTGTAACGATCTTCTCTACCAGTGTCTCGATCGTCTCTGCCAGTTCTTTGTTGTTGAACGAAAAGACAAGGTCATCAGCATAGCGGCTATAGACCACATACGCACCGATCTCCGCCAATGCCTCTTTAATGGTTTTGTCCACCTGCAAAAAGGCCAGATTGGCGATCAGTGGACTCGTCGGAAGTCCCTGTCTTGCAATACCATCGATAAAGCAGAGAGAACGTTGCTCGTCATTCAGATAATCTTCGGCCATTGTAAGTGTGACACTGTCAAAAAAGTTTTGCAGGTCCAATGAGAGCGTGTACTTATACCCGACATGTTTGAGTGCATTCGTGACCGGACCACGCCCTCGCATAAAGCCATGGACACTCTTGTCCGTATCGGCGTTATGCAGTTTTTGCTGGAGGTCCAGTAAAAAAGATATAAGTTGTTCTTTGTATGTATTGGAAGGTGCATAAAGGGTACGAAACTGTCCGCCGCCTTTAGGCAGTTTAATGATCTTATACTGTTTTTTCATGATTGTTTCTTTTAACAGGCAGCACGAATTTCGGTGGATGCATCCAAAAAAGTAGGCGAAACGCACTACAAAGATACATCTGAACTACGATCGAAATCGTAAACAGCTACTGCCTTGCGAAGATTATATTCCAGTAAAGCTTAATGATATTTAAAGTGGTTTTTGCGCAATTATTTTATTAAAAAAACTGATACAACACTTTCCATAAATTTTAATGTTCACGTCCCTTTTTAATGGTCCCTAATACCAGCTTTGCCAATGCAAGTGCTTTCGAACGGTGGGAGAGCCCTTTTTTAACCTCGTCATTCAATTCACCAAGAGTCTTGTCAAACCCTTCGGGAATAAAACAGGGATCGTATCCAAACCCGTTTTCACCGCGCGGCTCGGTGATAACATCCCCGTACATCCAGCCGTGTACCACCTGCTCCCCCTCTTTCGTCACAATCGCGATAGCTGCCGTGTAGTGTGCCGGTGAGCGTTCAAGGCCCTTGGCCTTAACTTCGTCCATCAGCTTGTAGAGGTTCTCTTTGTCATTGGCATTTTCACCGCCGTAGCGGGCACTGTAGATCCCCGGTGCACCGTCCAGGGCATCAACAGAGATGCCGCTGTCATCCGAAAGAACGATTGCATCCTCGTCTGCCAATGCATCATAAACAGCCTTCGCTTTCAACAGGGCATTGCCTTTGAAGGTCGGCGCGTCTTCGACGATCTCAAAGGGTTCGATGATCTCGCTGAAAGCAACAACGTCAAAGTCCGTACACATCGCTTTGATCTCTCGTACTTTACCCTTGTTAGAGGTGGCTAAAACAATTTTCATTTCGACTTCCTTATGCTTCACTTGTAAAAAGAAAGCGCTTTTAAACTTTGAGAATAAAAAACAGCTTCTATACTATAATGCCATTTTAACGCAGATATTGCGAAACATCCCAAACTTTTCAAAGTTAAATTTGACAGAAGGTCACCCATGTTCAAAACTATTATGCCCTTATCGGCAATTCTATCGCTGCGCTTCTTAGGACTGTTCCTCGTTCTTCCTGTTCTCTCCGTCTACGCTATGAGTATGGAAGGGGCAACGCCCCTGCTTGTCGGTGTCATCGTCGGCGGTTATGCCCTGACTCAGGCCCTGTTCCAGGTCCCATTCGGTACCATAAGCGACAAGATCGGCCGTAAACCGACCATCTTCGTCGGACTGATCATCTTCCTTGCCGGTTCAGTGATCGCGGCCCTTAGTACCGATATCTACATGCTGATGGTCGGACGTTTTTTACAGGGTGCCGGTGCTATCGGGGCTGTTGTCACGGCAATGATCTCCGACCTTGTTCCTGAAGAGGTGCGCGGCAAGGCAATGGCGATGATGGGCGGGACGATCGCGATCTCGTTCGCTGTGGCGATGGGTCTCGGGCCGGTACTCGGTGCGGCTTACGGTGTTGACTTTCTCTTCTGGGTCACGGCTGGACTTGCGGTCTTGGCCATGCTTCTTCTCTTTACCAAAGTACCGACACCGCCGCGTATCCGCCACATCTACCACAACTCGACAAAAACTTCTGACATCATCAAAGACCCGAATCTTCTGGGGATGATCATTATTAACGGTATGCAAAAAGGGTTGATGACGGTGGCGTTCGTTCTTATTCCGATTATTTTGACCAACGCCGTTGCTGACGGCGGTTTCGGCTGGGAAAAATCGGATCTTTGGATGGCCTACCTTCCGGCGATGATCTTCGGGCTTGTTGCGATGGGCCCTGCCGCCGTCTTTGGCGAAAAGTACAATAAGGCGAAACAGATCTTTATGATCTCTATCGTCCTTTTCATTGTCGCCTTCTTACTGATGGGCTTGGCAGACTCGTCAACACTCTTTGTTGTCGGTGTTGTCAGCTTCTTTATCGGTTTCAACATGATGGAACCGCTGGTACAGTCACTGATCTCCAAATATGCAAAAGTGCACCAGAAAGGTGCCGCACTCGGTATCTCCAACTCGGTGAGCTATTTTATGACCTTCCTGGGCGGAACATTTGCCGGTCTGATGCTGGACATCTCCAATCCTAAAATGATCGGAATGAGTCTTGGAGTCGTCGGCGTACTCTGGTTAGTCTGGACAGCATTGAAACTCTCCAACCCGGCTAAACACAGCCACCTCTTCAAACACATCGACGAAGTCGACATGGAAAAACTCGAAGCGCTCGAGCATGACGCCATCGCAGAGTGGTACATCAACGAGACGGAGAACCTTGTGGTTGTCAAATACCGCAGCGACGAAATCGACGAAGAGTCCATACTCTCCAAAGTACTGAAATAGCACTTCCAACATTCCCTCTTTTTTAGTAGGAATGTTGGAAGATATAAGTTCTATTATGTTTAAATTTGTTTTCTATCGCGATTTTGGCTATACTGTCTCAAAAAGAAACAGTAGTACCCTATGCAAAGTAAAACATTTACTTATCTTCTTCAGGAACGCGGACGATATAACTCTCGGCCGAACACCGCATTTCAACACTCTCTACTCTCCTCTTTGTTAACATTTTTTGCCGTTGTATCCACACTGTTTCTTCTTCGTCAGACGCTTTTTGTTCACGACACGCCAATGATCATAGCCGACACCACCGGTGCAGTGGTTGGCGGTCTGCTTCTCTACAAACTTAAAAAGAAGAGAAAGGTTATTCAAATTGCCCGGGTCACAACTTATTTTATGTTCCTCTTTTTTTTACTGTTTAGTTTTATCAACCAAAATCAGGAGTTTGGTCTAATCTGGAGCATCTTTTTTCCTGCTTTTGCCATTTTGCTGAATGGCATGCGCTTCGGACTGAGCATTACTCTTTTCTACTATCTTATTTTGCTGCCAATGGCCTATCAGGGCATCGGTGTCTGGGAAGGTGGAGCCTGGACTTTACAGGCATTTTTACGTTTCACCGCTGCCTCTTTCGGAACCATTTTTGTCATCTCCCTTGCAGAGCACAGCCGTGAACGTGTCTTCAGGACCTTGCATCTTATGCATGAGAAAGAACGCCGCAATGCACGGAAGCTGCATAAGCTGTCCCATCGGGACCATTTGACGGAGCTCTACAACCGGCGAAAACTGCAAGAGATCTTTCCAAAAAAGGTCGACATCGCATCAAGGGACAACACTTACTTCTGTTTCTTTCTTTTGGACATAGACTTTTTCAAACTCTATAATGACACCTACGGTCACCAGATGGGGGACAAGACACTCAAAGAGGTGGCCAGGAGCATGCAAGAGAACCTGCGCCGAAGTGACGACATGGTCTTCAGGGTCGGCGGCGAAGAGTTCGGCGGTATTATCTTAGGGGGTTCCCGAGCGGTGATAGAAGAGCGGCTGAACACGATACTGACCGCCATCAGAAATGCCAACATTGAACACAAGTCCAGCGAGGTTGCCGCGCACCTCACGGCTTCCATAGGTGCCGTCATCTATCAACCGAAACTGGTATGTCACGGTTTTGAGCACCAGTTCTCCGAGGCGGACAAAGCCCTTTATGACTGTAAAAGCCGCGGGCGTAACTGCATCTCTATCGTTGAGATCTAAAACGTAAAAATAGGGCTAGAAGCGGTCGAGTTTGATGACCTTGACGGTTTCACCAGCCTCTTTAGGGCCGTCCTCTTCGCTGCTGACGATCAGTGCGGCATCGCCAAGCATATTGGTCAAAATAGCCGATGTTCCCACCTTTTTGCCCGCAAAGTCGACAACGTATCTGCCATCTTTGAACGCAAGGTTACAGGCCGTAAACTCACTCTTTCGGGAGCGTTTGTTGAACGGCTCGGCCAAGGTCGCTTCGACCATCTCGAAGACCTTCTCGCTCCCGAGGAACTTCTTGATCAGCGGCACGACATAGAGCAGGAACGTCACCGTCGAGGAGTAGGCAAACCCGGGCAGTCCGAGGATGAACTTCTCCCCTTTTTGTGCCACGAGGATATGCTGTCCCGGCTTGATGTTGACCCCTTTGAAGATCACCTCCGCACCAAGCGCCGGAATGACATCTTTGACAAAGTCGTAATCGCCCACGCTGACGCCCCCGGTACTAACCACAATATCGGCCGACGCCAGGGCGTTTTCAAAGGCTGCGGTAATGGAGTCTCTGTCGTCTTTGACGACCCCCATCTGCAGTGCTTCTGCTCCCGCCATGGTCGCGATAGCGGCAATGGTATGGTGGTTTGAGCTGCGGATCTGCGAGGCATGTTCCTGCGCTTCGCCGATCTCGAGGATCTCGCTTCCGGTAGAGAGGGTCGCCACACGCGGACGAAGAATGACCGCCACCACCGCAATGTTCAGTCCCGCCAGAACACCGATCTCGGCAAAACCGATCTTGGCCCCTTTTTTGATGAGGATGTCGCCCTCGGCGTAGCTCTCACCGACCGGACGGACGCTGTTGCCGAAAGGAACGGTTTCGTTGATGATGATCTCGTTGCCTTCGACAGTGACATTCTCGATCTGGATCAGGGTGTCCGCACCGCGCGGCATGCCTGCGCCGGTAAAGGTCTTGATACAGCTGCCGCTTGCCACCTCGCGTGTCTCGTCGCTGCCCGCCGGGTTGTCACCCAGGATCGTAATACGTCCGCCTGCAAGGTCGCTGTGCAGCACGGCGTAACCGTCCATCGCCGAGGTCGGCTGCGACGGTGAGTTCTCGTCGGCGACGATATCTTCCGCCAGGTAACGGCCAAGGGCATCGCTTAAAAAGACCTTCTCCTGGCGCAGGGTACCCGCCTCAAGTGCGTTCAAACGTTCTATCGACTCTTCATAACGTAAAAAACCCATCTACTCTCCTAACAGGCCGGAACCGCTGATCGGTGTGGAACGGTCAGCCGCATAAAGGCGTTTGCCGTCTTTAAGATCATACTTCCAGATCGGAGCGCTCGCTTTGAAATCCTCGACAAAGTCGTTGATCATCTTGAGGGCCACTTTGCGTTTCGGCGAGAAGACCGCCGCCACGTAGGAGGAGGTGTGCAGCGGCACATCACCGCGTGAGTGGGCCATCTTCAAAACCGCACCCGCCTCTTTGGCTTTCGCCTGCCACGCTTCGAACCATGATTCCAAAATCGGCTCGTAGATGTCGAAGCTCAACCCCGAAATGCCCTCTTCGTCGCGGATCGTTCCGATAAACGGAATATAGGCACCGTAATTACTGCCGGCTTCCTCTCGGTACCAGCGCACCAGGATCTCTTCGACCGGAACCGGCCCGTCGTATAACTCCAGCATCTCAACCGCCACAGACAGGAGGAAGCAGAGAGACCTTGTCACCGGACTTCAACTCCGTGTCAAGACTTTTGACCATTGTATCGTTCACCGCCACCGCACAGCTCTCCAGCCAATCTTTGACCTCAGCATCGTTTTGAAGAGCGGCAGCCACATCATGAAGCGTTGCAGCTTCGATCTCTAACGCCTCTTTTTGAATCGGTCCCAAAAATTCTACACGTACCATTGTTTTTCCTCTAAAGGCTTTGCCCTCTTTATTGTTAACGCGATTATAACATGTAATGTTAAAGAGCAAAAAAACCATAGCTGTCGCGGTAATAATACCGACTGCTTTGTTTCCGTCTGACAGGTTTGTACAATGGCTTATCCTATTCTGAGGGACACACGCTGAAGCTAAATCTACAATGAGTTATAATTGCGCCAAAAAGGAGGCATGATGTTATTTGGCAAGATCGAATATCTTAACCTCCTTCCTTTTCATCTTTTTATGAAACGTTACAGCCGCTCATCACGCTACTACATGAGTTTTCGATACAAAAAAGGGGTCCCGGCAAAGATCAATGCCGAATATGCTGCCCGACGCGTTGATGCCGCTTTTATCTCTAGTGTTAAAGCCCGCAAAGAGCGTTATGTCGACTTGGGGATTATCGCTAAAAAAGAGGTGTTGAGCGTGCTTCTTATCCCTTCTCAAACATATCAGGCTGACAGAGAGAGTGCCACTTCCAATGTGTTGTCAAAGGTCCTTGGCCTTAAGGGAGAGGTGCTCATAGGCGACAAGGCCTTACGTCACTATTTAAGCAGTGAAGAAAAAGCAATCGATCTGGCAAAGGCCTGGCATGACAAATACAAACTCCCTTTTGTTTTTGCGGTACTCTGTTACCAGCAACACGATACCGAGATCAAACAACTCGCACGAACCTTCAAAAAAAGCCGTCAGAAGATCCCGCAGTACCAACTTCTCAAAGCCTCGAAACGTACCGGTATCTCGCCTAAAGCGATCCAACACTACCTTACCTACATCTCCTATGAACTCGACAACAAAGCCAAAGCGGGACTCCGAAAGTTCTGGCATCTGGCCAAAGAGCATCAGTAAATCTCTTCTTCTTATACGCGCCAATGGTATCAAAGATCATCCAGACAACTGGAGAGATCGCGCTTAAACGCAATGCGCGCTGTATCACCTGTGCTTTAACAAACCGCACATCAACCCTCGTTTATAAAGAGAGCGTTCTCTAAGCTTGTGCTACAATAATCTTAACGCATATCACGTATACTAAGGATGTAGAATGCCCCAAAAAGAGATGCTGAACACGATCTGTTCGCAACTGCTCACGCCCGACGACATCAATGTTTCAAAAGATTTCATCGCCAAAATAGAAAAAGAGAATATCGTCGTTCAGGTACTCATCGAGAATGAGAACGCTGCTATCCGCATCTATTCGCATCAGGCCTTGATGCTCTCACTCATCATGCCTGTTTTGCACCATTTCGGCTTTAACATTATCGACGAAGTCGCTTTTAGCTTCGAGCAGAACAAAAAGACCATTCATCTTAAACGTTTTAATCTCAACCTGGTCGACATTAAAAAGATTTCGCGGGCCAAACAAAATATCGAAACCGTTATCACCCAGGCACTTAAGGGTGAAAGTTTTAAAGTCTCCCAACTTTTTTCACTGGTCTGCGTTCAGAACTTGAATCTTAGACAGCTCTCTCTTCTCAAAGCGATGATAGACTATATGAACCAGGCGGTACTCTCCATCAATCTCGGAAGTTTTCTGCATACCTTAACGACGCAATCCGAAATGGCCACTTTGTTTCTACACTATTTTAATGCCAAGTTCCACCCCAATATCGATGACAGGGCCGTCAAGATGAAAGAGATTGAAGAGCTCATCGAGACCCATATTAAACAGGTACCCAACATCACCGATGACAAGATCTTGAAACTAACCTATGCGCTTATCCGTTCAACGGTGCGCACCAACTATTTTCTGGACAAAGAGAGTATTGCGTTCAAGATCGATACGGCAAGTTTTGCACAAAACCTCAAAGGAATGCAACCCCACATCGAGATCTTTGTCTCACACAAAGATTTCTCGGGTATTCACCTCAGAATGTCCAATGTCTCTCGGGGTGGACTTCGCTGGAGCGAACGTCATGAAGATTTCCGTACGGAGATCAAGTCGCTGATGATCACCCAAGAGGGTAAAAATGCCATTATTATCCCCGATGGTGCGAAAGGGGGATTTGTCATTCACCGCGAAATCAGCGAGATATCAAAAGAATTTTTCAAAGAGGTCTATTCCAATTTTATCCATAACCTGCTCGACATGGTCGACAATCGTGTTGAAGGCAAAGTCGTACGCAATCCTGATCTCATTGCCTATGATGACGAAGACGCCTATTTTGTCGTGGCCGCAGACAAGGGGACCGCGGCGATGAGCGATGTGGCCAACGCTATCGCGGTAGAACGCAACTTCTGGCTTGGTGATGCCTTTGCCAGCGGCGGTTCTAACGGTTTTGGGCATAAAGAACTCGGTATCACAGCAAAAGGCGCACTCAAGTCTTCGGAACGCTTCTTTGTCGAGAAAGGGGTCAACTTCAGAGAAGAGAGCGTCAGCGTTGTCGGAATTGGTTCAATGAACGGCGATGTCTTTGGAAACGGTCTTTTGGAATCCAAGTACTTTCGCCTGCTCGGCGCCATCTCACACAAAGAGGTCTTTATCGATCCCAATCCCATTCCTGCAACAGCCTACGAAGAGAGACAGCGTCTCTTTGTTGCAAAAGACGGTTCCTGGAGCGCCTATAACCGTTCTCTGATCTCCAGTGGAGGCGGTGTTTTTATGCGCAGTGACAAGGCCGTCACCTTGTCTCCTGAGATGCAAAAGATGTTTGACACAACCGTAGCTGTCATGAGCGGCGAAGAGCTCGCAAGAGCCCTTTTATGCATGAAAGTCGACCTTCTATTTAACGGGGGCGTCGGTACCTATGTCAAACACTCCGAAGAGAGCAACCTCGATCTCGGCGACAAGCAGAACGAAGCGGTACGTGTTGATGCGACTGAACTGCAGTGTGAGATCGTCTGTGAAGGAGGAAATCTAGGGTTTACACAAAAAGCCCGTATTGAGTATGCCGTTGGCGGCGGTAAGATCAACATCGACGGCATTGACAATGCAGCCGGCGTTGACACCTCGGACCATGAGGTCAATCTGAAGATCCTGCTCAATATTATCAAAGAAAAAAAGCTTATCAGCAAAGAAGACAGTGATGCCACTCTGCAGGCATTGACACAGCAGGTCGTCAACATGGTCCTTTGGAGTAATTATCGTCAGGCACTTGCCCTTTCGCGCGATGAGGCACTCAGCCGTCTCTATATCGACGACTTTAACACCACCATCGACATCTTAAGCGAACACATCGAAGCCTTTAACCGCCGTGAGTTTTTTATACCAAAAGCAGAGAATATCAGGGAGATCCTGACACCAAAAGGTGAGATCGTACGACCCGTTCTGGCCTCTCTTCTCTCCTACTCAAAGATCTTCATCAAAAGCCTGCTCATAGAGAGCACCTTGATCGACGAACCCGCCAGTATCGATTACCTCTACAAATATTTTCCAAAGTCTTTTGTCAGCGTGTATGAACATGAGATCCAGTCACATCCGCTGAAAAGACAGATCATTGCCACTATTATCGCCGATACTCTGATCAATGTGCAAGGGACCAGTTTTATTCATGACTATAACACCCTTGGTAACCAGAAGTTCCTCGACAAGATCAAGTCCTACCTCATCAGTAATCATCTCTTCGGTGCCAATGATATCCGTTTTGATATCTTCAGACAGGACTACATCATGCCGGTCGAAACACAATATTGGCTCTTGAACCGTGTCGAGCGGACATTGACCTTCTCAACCCGCTGGATGTTGAAATACCTCGACTCAGAGAAGATCGATTCTGCCCATATTCTCGATTATAAAGAACGCCTTTTCGTCCTGCTCGACAGCATCGAACTCGATGCAGCGCAGATCGAACTCATCCCTGACAACGTAGTATTCAACCGCTTTTTCGGTATCATCGACTACCTCCGTTTTGCTGTTGCCGCTATTGTCCTCAAAGAACATACCGACAGCAACTTTGAAAATGTCGCGACCCTCTTTTATCTGATCATCCGTCATTTGGATATTATGAAGCTCATCCAGATTCTTGACGATCTCAAGACAAATGACGATATCGATCTTGAGCTAAAACGCCAGATGCTCTTCTACATCGAGTACATCGTTGTCAACTTCACGCAGAAAGTACTGAACTTTCAACGTATCGGCGAGACACCCGAAGAGGCTTTCCAAAACTACATCAATAGCGAGAAAGAGCGTTTGGAGACGACGACCGGACAGATCGAAAAGTTGATCACCGAAAAAAGTACCAATGTAAAAGAAGTTGCCGTCACCATCAATCAGCTCATGGCAATCGCTGTTTAGTGCTAAGTGCTAAGTGCTAAGTGCTAAGTGCTAAGTGCTAAGTGCTAAGTGCTAAGAAAGATGGCGAAGCGCATCTTAACCACCCCTGAAACAGGAAAAAGTTTCAGGTTTCGAGGAAACATCGCTACGCGAGCGGTACCCTTGTTTTGGTATAAGTTGTGCAGAAGAGAACCCGAAGGATATCTCCTGTTAAGAAACTAAGCCGGAAGCTTAGTTTTAAGGAGTAAAGTAAGATTAATAGAAGCCATAGGCGTCGAGTGGTGAGCTGAAGCGCAAATTGCGCCGAAACTGGAACGTTTTATTTTAGTCGCAATCAACGCAGATGCGCTTTGCCAGCTCTTTTTTGTACGCTTCGATATCAAACCCGCTCTGTGTACTCGAACCCGTATGAAGCGCCGCAGCGGCAACTGCAGAAGAGATTTCAACGATAAGACGTTTGTCAAACGGTTTGGGGATCAGATATTCACGTCCAAACTCGATCGTTGTGTTATAAAGTTCGTTAATATACGCCGGGACCTCTTGTCTGGCGAGGTTGGCCAATGCTTCTGAAGCGGCTACCTTCATCTCCATATTGATCTTTTTGGCACGGACATCGATCGCACCGCGGAAGATAAACGGAAAACCAAGGACATTGTTGACCTGGTTTGGAAAGTCACTGCGCCCGGTCGCAATGATAGCATCGGGACGAAGTGCCGCAACCTCATCGGGGAACATCTCAGGTGTCGGATTGGCAAGCGTAAAGATGATCGGATCTTTTTTCATTCGCACAATATCTTCAGCACCAAAGGTACCCGGGCGTGAGAGACCGACCACTACGTCAGCATTGGTAAATGCATCTTCCTGGCTTGTCTCGACCTGCAGTGAGAACTCCTGCTTGTATTCGTTGATGTCATTGCGGCCATTATGAATAACCCCTTTGGAGTCGATCATAATAATCGTTTTGACCCCCATATGGCGGTAAAGACGCCCGCACGAAATCGCGGCTGCACCGGCACCTACGATGACCACACGGATCTCACTTATCTTGCGGTCTGTTATACGGCAGGCATTCATGATCGCTGCAGCTGAGATAACCGCCGTGCCGTGCTGGTCATCATGCATTACCGGAATGTCCAGGGCTTCGACAAGACGTTTCTCGATCTCAAAACATTCCGGTGCTTTAATGTCTTCAAGATTGATGCCGCCGAACGTCGGCGCGATCGCCTCGACAACATTACAAAAACGGGTAATGTCTTTGGTATCGACTTCAATGTCATAAGCATCAAGATCACTGAACTTTTTGAAAAGGATCGCCTTTCCTTCCATAACGGGTTTTGAGGCCAGGGCTCCAATATCGCCAAGGCCCAAAACCGCTGTACCATTCGAGATAACACCCACAAGATTTGCTTTGGCCGTGTAGCGGTAAGCGTCTGCAGGGTTCTCTTCGATATCCAGGCATGGAACAGCGACACCCGGTGTGTAAGCCAGACTCAGGTCTTTTTGAGTATGGAATGACTTGGTGACCGCTGTTGCGATCTTACCGGGACGGTCACCTTCGTGATAATCCCTTGCTTCTTGAGCGAACGATCCTTGTCTGATACTCATTTCCTTATCCTTTTATGAAAGCGTTTCAACCGCTTTTTTGATTCTTGCAATGGTCTCTTCTCTACCGATGATCGCCATCACACTGTCCATACCCGGTCCGCCCATCGCACCCAAAAGTGCAACGCGCAATGGCATACCGATCTTACCGAACCCTATTTCCATCTCACCGACAAGTTCTTCCATCTGGTGATGGTAGTCCGTAGGCAGATGAAGTTCTTCCGCCTTTTCAAGCTTAACGACAAATGCTTCCAACACAGTAAAAGCATCATCTTTAAAGGCTTTTTTTACTGCTTTGCTATCATACTCCCTCGGTGCTTCAATAATACCCGGTATCATCCCCGCGAGCTCTTTCATATTTTTAGCACGCTCTTTCAGTGCGTCAAGCAGGATCTCTTTTTGGTCATGACCGTGCACATTAACGCCATACGATTCATGCAACAATGTTGCCAACACCGCATTTTGGCTGTTCTTGATGTAGTGTGCATTCAACCAGTCCAGCTTGTCAATGTTGTAAATAGAGGCAGACTTGTTAATGTTGGAGGGGTCGAACAGTGTCAGCATCTCATCGAGACTGAAGATCTCCTGGTCACCATTACTCCAGCCCAGACGCACCAGAAAGTTCAACAGCGCTTCAGGGAGGTAGCCCATCTCTTTATAGGCCATGACATCAGTCGCCCCGTCACGTTTAGACAGTTTTTTGCCATCAGCATTATGGATCATAGGAACATGATAAAATTTCGGCAGGTCAAATCCAAGGGCCTTGTAGACAACCATCTGTTTCGGCGTATTCGAGAGGTGGTCATCTCCACGAATGACTTCGGTAACACCCATCAGTGCGTCATCAACAGCTACTACGAAATTGTACGTCGGTGAACCGTCGCCGCGTGCAATAATAAAGTCATCCAGAATGTCTTCTGCTTGAAAACTGACACGCCCCTTAATGCCGTCTTCGATGACGATTTCGCCTGTCGCTGGCGCTTTGATACGGATAACCGGGTCGATACCACTCGGCGGTGTTCCCTCAAAGTCACGGTAACGTCCATCGTAACGGGTTCGCTCTTTGTTCGCCATCTGTGTTTCGCGCAGCTCTGTCAACTCATCTTTCGACATATAACACTTATAGGCTTTCCCCTCATCAAGCAGCTGTTGGACATATTTGGCATAGATCTCATCACGTTGTGACTGATAAGTGATCTCACCGTCATGTTCGAGACCGACCCATTTAAACGCTTCGACAATCGCTTTTGCCGCCTCTTCCGAATTTCGGCTTTTGTCTGTGTCTTCAATTCGAAGCAAAAATTTACCGCCGTTGCGACGGGCCCATAGATACGAAAGAAGAGCGGTTCTAAGACCACCGATATGTAAGTAGCCTGTAGGGCTTGGAGCAAAACGTGTCACGACCATGATCGACCTTTGTAGTAATGTATAAAAAACGCGTTCACATTACAAAATTAATGTGGAATTTTAACAAAAACGGGCTTTAAAAGCAGAGTGTATGAAAGCATTAGATTAAAGTAGGTAAAATACCACCTATATCAATCAAGTGAGTCCTATTGAAATTTTTACTGCTTATACTTTTTGTTGCTTCCCTGCATGCCAAGACGGTTGACGGCATCGCTATTATGGTCAAAGACCAGCCCATTACTCTCTACGAGATCAGCCATGCCATGGAGGAGAACAACATTCCCCAGGAGCAAGCCGTTGAATTGCTCGAGCGCAAAAAGCTCGAAGAGATCGAGATCAAAGAACGTCAAATCACCGCTTCCAAACAAGAGATCTTCGAAGATATCCAACGCATGGCTGAACAAAACAAAATGAGTGTTATCCAACTTTATCAAGCCATTCAAAGTTCGCAGGGACTGAGTGAGAAAAAACTTAAAGAGAAGATCAAAGAGAAGATCCTGAATCAAAAACTGTACAACGCCATCGCTTTTTCACACCTTGAACAGCCTAATGATGAGGAGATCGAAGAGTATTTCAAACTTCACCAAAAAGAGTTTCAAAAACCCTCTTCATACGATGTGCTTATCTACCAATGTCCGGATAAAGAGCGTCTCCAAGAGAAGATCGACAACCCGATGTTCTACTCACCGGATGTAACAAGCACCCCGCAAACCTTCGAAACAGCCAAAATCGACCCCCGACTCGCTGAGCTCTTGGACCGTACACCTCTTAACAGTTTCACACAGATCATCCCTTCTCCAAATGGCGGGTTTATGAGTTTTTACCTGAAAGAGAAAGGGGCCAGCGCGGCCCTCGACCTTGAAGCGATCAAACCTCAGATATCGAATGCGTTGATGGGCCAGAAACGTGAAACGATCTTGAAGGACTATTTTGACCGCCAGAAGTTAAATGCGGACATCAAGGTGATCCGTCTGCCACGTAACTGATACGTGGCATCTTTTTTTCTTATTCTGCAACACTGACTTTTTTTATTACTTCATAGATTTTGTTTGCTACTTATGACGTTTTTGAACGTTTGTACTATTTTAATTACTTTTGCTCGCTCAACCTTCTTTATGCGCATGCGACACAAGGATGCACAACCACCAAACAATCCAAACAGGCACCAAAGCATAACTTTGAAATTAAAATAGATGCGTTACCGCTTTGCTCTCTTTTCGTGACATCTACTTCGTTGACTGCAAGGAGAGAAGGCGTGTTAAGATGAAACCCGTTGATAAAAAACCAATTGCTTGGCTTTTTCAGGGTTGAAAGAGAGTTGTTATACGTAGCATCAACACCCTAGACCTTTTGTTGTAACGAGTTTTGTCGTTTTTAGCGAAAGAATGACTGAAAGGAAGGAGTACGCAGGGATATTAAAATGTCTAACCTGGTCAACCAGTGAAAATAGATTCTAAAAAGGAAAAGAAAATGGAATTATAGCTTCCGGATCATATCCGGAATGATGGGGAAAGTAGCGGCTAAAAGTCAGCCCTTGCACGACTTACCATTTAGTGGTTCGCTGTACTGGGCCGTTAGCCCTTATACTACTCGGCTCAAACGCCTCGTGGCATTGGGTTTTTAACCCTTATAATTCTCAAGATACTTCGTGTCGAAGTTATTGTTGATAAAGTCAGGGTTCTTCATCATCTTTTTGTGGAAATCGATCGTCGTTCGAATACCTTCGATCTTGAACTCACTCAAGGCACGGTGCATACGTTTAATTGCTTTCTCACGCGTATCTGCCTTAACGATCAGTTTACCGATCATGGAGTCATACGTCGATGGAACCGTATAGCCTGCATGTGCATGTGTGTCCATACGAACACCTAAACCGCCCGGTGCGATCCACTCTGTGATCTTACCCGGTGATGGCAAGAATCTTACAGAATCTTCAGCAGAGATACGACATTCAATAGAGTGACCATGGAAATTGATACTCTCTTGTGAAGGGAGGGCTTCACCTTCAGCAACACGGATCATCCACTCGATCAGGTCAAGTCCGCTGACCTCTTCTGAGACAGTGTGCTCGACCTGAAGACGTGTGTTCATCTCCATGAAGTAGAAGTCAAGGTTTTTGTCGAGCAGGAACTCGAACGTACCCGCACCTTCGTACTTGATATATTTTGTTGCCTGAACAGCAGCAGCATGCAGACGTTCACGGACTTCAGGTGTCAATACGACTGCCGGAGACTCTTCAATGAGTTTCTGGTGGCGACGCTGCATTGAACAGTCACGTTCACCGATATGAAGTACATTCCCATGACTGTCAGCCATGATCTGCACTTCGATGTGACGAGGGTTCTGAATGAATTTCTCCATATAGATCGTACCGTCGCCAAATGCAGTGATTGCTTCTGATTCTGCTGCCAAGAATGCATTGGTAAGACCGGATTCCTCTTCGACAACACGCATACCACGTCCGCCACCGCCTTGTGCGGCTTTCAAGATCACCGGGTAACCGACAACTTTAGCACGCTCAGCTGCATCTTTGATGTCATGGATAGCACCGTCTGAACCCGGTACTACAGGTACTTTTGCAGCGATCATGACATCTTTAGCTTTTGACTTATCTGACATCAATTCCATAACAGCAACTGTCGGGCCGATGAATTTAATGCCATGGTGTGTACAGATCTCTACAAAGTTTTGATTTTCACTCAAAAAACCATACCCGGGAAAGACTGCATCACAGTTACTGATCTCGGCAGCCGAAATAATGGCAGGAATGTTCAGATAACTCTCTGAGCTTGGTGCTTTACCGATACAGATCGCTGCATCTGCAAGCTTCAGGTATTCAGAACCTTCATCACCTTTAGAGTAAACCGCGACAGCTTCTTTACCCATCTCTTTAATCGTTCGGATCGCACGAAGAGCAATCTCCCCGCGATTCGCAACTAAAATACGTTTGATCTCAGCCATCGTTAGATTTTCTCTACTACAAATAGTGGCATGTCGTACTCAACGGCCTGACCGTCTTTAACAAGGATCTCAAGAATTTTACAGTCGAATTCAGCTTCAAGTTCGTTCATGATCTTCATCGCTTCAAGAACAGCGACCGCCTGGCCTTTTTTGACCGTATCACCGACTTTTACAAATGGTGCGGAATCCGGTGACGGTGCAGCGTAGTATGTACCGACCATTGGAGAATCAATCGTGTCGCCACTGATCGCCGCTGCCGCAGCCGGTGCTGTAGATACTGCTGATGGAGCCGCTGCAACTGCTGGTGCTGGTGCTGCTACTGCTTGAACCGGTGCTGCAACAAGACCTGTTGCTTTTTCCATTTCGATTTCAAAACCGTCTTTATTGATTTTGATCTTCGAAAGACCACTCTCGTCAAACTTAGTGATAAGTGCGTTAATTTGCTTCATTTCCATAGTTAAAGGCTCCTAAATAGCGTCTAAACACCTTTGACACCTCTCAAAGGTGTCTAAGTGCTCTTAAATTTATTGCGTTATAATAGCACACTTCATATTAATAGAAGTAAATTTAGCTTCTAAGAATACTTTAAAAGTTCACGAATTAGCATCTGTTTTTTACAGATCTACACACCTACAAAAAGAGGAAATATTATGGGTTTAAAAGCAGACACATGGATACGAGAGCAGGCAATAGGAAAAGGAATGATCACCCCATTCTGTGAAGATCAGGTCGGTAAAGGCGTTGTCTCTTACGGTCTGAGTTCATACGGTTATGACATCCGTGTCAGCAACGAGTTCAAGATCTTTACGAACCTCAATTCAACGGTCGTCGACCCAAAACACTTCGACGATGCCAACGTTGTTGACTTTGAAGGCGATGTCTGTATTGTTCCGCCGAACTCATTCGCCCTTGCGCGCACCGTTGAATACTTTAAAATACCACGCGATGTTTTAGCGATCTGTCTAGGTAAATCAACCTATGCACGCTGTGGCATCATCGTGAACGTAACCCCTTTTGAGCCGGAATTCGAAGGCCATATTACGATCGAGATCTCCAACACGACACCGCTTCCTGCCAAGATCTATGCCAACGAAGGGATCGCTCAGGTGCTCTTTTTACAAGGCGACGAAGATTGTGAGACAAGCTATAAAGATAAAAAAGGGAAATACCACGGACAAGAGGGGATCACCCTGCCAAGGATCTTGAAATAAGACCCCTCTATAAAGCCCTATTGGAACTTTTCTTTTTAGGCGGTGTGCTGATGCCGTTGCTTATCAGCTTCACCGATATTACCTTGCGGATCACTCTGCAAGACGAGCTCTCTGCGACATTCATCATGGTTATCAGTTTCTCCCTGCTCTTCGTACTCTATGGGCTGGGTTATCGTTCACTATGGCAGTGGGTCCTCAAACGCTACAAAATCGAAACGTCCAAACTGCTTGAACTGGGGACACTCTCCATCATTGCGAGTGACCTTATCATCTACGCCTCGCTTTTTCAGGCTGGCAACACGCTCTCGAACTTTATTTGGTTGGGGTTTTATCTCGTTTTAATTGTACTGTTTTATATACTAGGTAAGCGAAGTATTACACAACTAGCGATATAATTCGGATATATACAAACAAGGACAGAGAATGTTACACGAATACAGAGATGTCATTACGCACATGAAAGAAAATGAAGCGGCTAACGCACACTTTTTGCACATTTTTGACAAGCACAACGCACTTGACGATCAGATCACAAAAGCTGAAAACGGCGATGTTCCAATGACAGACATGGAGATCGAAAAACTTAAAAAAGAGAAACTTCTTTTAAAAGACGAAGCATACGGCATCTTGATCAAGTACAAACAAGAGCACAGCCTATAATCAACTGCGGTGATGATTCACCGCATCTCCCCTTTAACTCTTTAAAAATTCCACGATCTTTTCAGCCGGTCTTCCGATAACAGCTTTATTACCTTTTATGACAATCGGTCTTTGGATCAATTTTGGAAAACGACTCATTGCACGGATTAACACCCCTTCATCACCGACCTTTGCCAAATTTAACTCTTTATAGATGTCCTCGCCCGTACGGATCAGATCGATCGCGTCGATGTCCAATTTCAGGAGCAGCGACTTTATCATCGCCTCATCAAGGTCAGCATGCAAATAATCGATGACCTCAGCATCAACCCCATTCTCCTCCAACAGCTTCTTTGCTTCCCGCGATTTCGAACAACGCGGATTATGCCAGATCTGAATATCACTCATCATTTCTCCTCAAATATAATTGAGAGATAATAACAGAGCCGAAGTAAAAACCCCTTGTATTATTTTGGCTACTCTATTACTTAAGCGACCTTATGTGCAGTATGGTGAAAATGGTATCTCGCAATCGGGCATTAAGGCTTTTAAGAGAAGTCGGAAGAGACGCCCCTGATAGGGCGCCTATAAAAATCGAGATTGCCTCAAGCTCGGGAGGCGGGAGTAAATCAGTCCTGAATTTCGGACACTTTGTTGTTCTTAAAGTGAACGACCAGGGTGTCCTGGGCGTACCCTTTCTGGAACTTCCAATACTTCCACTCATCTGACTGTAGGCTTGGTGTAGCATGTGCCGGCGGATAGCCTCTGGCAACCAGAACCGCCTCTTTACTCATCCCCGTTTCAATCCTGCCGGCTTTTATAGCTGCCTGTTCTTGTTGAGTGAACTTGGAGAGGTCGACTTTAGTCGTCGCGAAGTAACGCTCAAGCATCTGGTCCATGTTGGTCTTTGAGTGCTTTGGACTGTTGCGTAGATAATATCGCTTACCTTCGTACGTAAAAGCCACCTGCTTCTTATTGACATCTTCGTAAACAACAACACTGTTAACCGGAATCGGACGTCCGAGAGAGAAGTTAAGCGTCGTAATGCCGCTACCCTCTGCCCACATTGTGTTCTGCGTATACATTTGCGCATGTTTTACAACCTCTTGTGCATGCTTGGGAGAGACCTCTGTTCCACCACAACCGATTAACCCAAAGCCCATCAATCCTACGACACTGCCTAATACAAGTTGTTTTAATAGATAATGCATCTTGCTACCTTTTTCAAATGATTTTGAAGAGAAACTCTTTTCTTCTTGCAGAAGTATAAACGAAATATGTTTAAAAATGTTTCACTATCATAATTATATTACGGTTAAGTATGGCACTTAGCCTATATTCGGGTCACCGCATTTGCCCTCATCATTACCAAACATTGCGTTTCAGATACTACAGAAGATTCTCCTTTAACCAGTACGACAAAACATATAGCCCCCAGACATGCTGTTTGAAACGGCCGCGTCGGCCGCGTTCAATATACTCTTTGAGTACATCGCGGTTAAACAGACCAGTCTGCTCGTTGACCTCTTCGATGAGGGCGAGTTTTCCGGAAGCGTCCAGCCACTCCATGTAAGGGTTGGAGAACCCCTTTTTCTTTCTCTTGATGACCTCGGCCGGCAGGTAGTTCGCAGCCACCTTTTTAAGCAGCGCCTTCGTCACCCCGTCTCTGTAACGCAGGCTAGGTTCGATGCTGAAGACGGTCTCAGCCAGCCGGTGGTCGAGAAAGGGGGTACGCGATTCAATGGAGTGGGCCATCGAGACCCGGTCGAGTTTGGTCAAAAAGTGCTCTGCCTGAAAGAGGTTCAGGTCGATGTAGCTGTACCACATACTCGGGTCGCTGTGGCTGCTCTGCTCAAAAGCACTCCGGTACGGTTCAAGAAAGCGAAGGCCGTCGCCGTCTTTGATATTTTGGCGCATCAGGTTGTTTTTCTGTAGATCCGTAAACTTTTCACCCGAGGTCCGAAAGAGCAGCTGCTCGTCAAAGACCCGTTTATACCACTCCCATTCGCGGTTCATCGAAAAGTTGGCACGAAAGTACTTTTTGAGCCAGTTTTTGTGCTGCAGAGTTGCCGCTTTTTCGATATCGAGGTACTCAAAATATTGGCGGTAGCCCAGGAAAAGTTCATCGCTTCCCTCCCCGCTCATCACTACCTTGTAGCCCTCTTTTTTAATGTTCTCGAACAGAAGGTAGAGCGGAATCGCGGCAGGGTCGTTCAGCGGTTCATCCATGCTCGCGAAGACCTTTTCGCTGGCCGTCATAAAATCATCCCGGTTTATCTCCACCGCGCTGTTTTTCACCCCCAAAGCCGCTGCCGTCAGGGCTGCATTCTCACGTTCGTCGTAGTTCTGATACTCGGCGTACCCCAGGGTGAAAGTGTGCAGCGGCGTCCCCTGCTCTTTGGCGATCGCCGCGATCAGTGCACTGTCAATCCCCCCTGAAAGCAGCGAGGCCATCGGCACATCGGCGCTCAACCGCAGACGAATGCTCTCGAGCAGATCTTCCTCTATCTTCGCTAACGCTGCTGCTTCATCCTTAATACGCGACGAAGGGGTGTCGAGCAGGGAGTAATAGCGGCGTTTGACACTCTTCTCGCCGTCAAAATGGAGCATCTCGCCTGCACCCAGCTTTTCGATGCCCTTGAAAAAGGTGTGTGGCGGGGTCGGTGCCAAAAATCCGAGATAGCTGACGAGCGCCTCTTTGTTAAGACTTTTTTTACGTAAAAAAGGCGTCAGCCCTTTGATCTCCGACGCAAAGATGAACTGCTCACTGTTGTGCAGGTAATAGAGCGGTTTCTTGCCCAGACGGTCGCGGAAGAGGTAAAGATCTTTCCCGTCCAACAGGGCGATCGCGAACATCCCGACGAGATGATCGACAAACCCGAGCCCCCACTTCTTATAGGCTGCCAGCACAACCTCGGTGTCGGAGTCGCTCTTAAATGCAAATTCGCCAAAGAGCTCCTGTCGCAACTCTTTGTGGTTGTAGATCTCACCGTTAAAACTGAGCAGCACTTCACCGTGGCGCATCGGCTGGTGCGCTTGGGCGCCAAGGTCGATAATACTCAGGCGGTTGTGGGCGAAGAAGAGACACTCCTGCTCGACGATGCCGCAGTAGTCCGGTCCGCGGTGCGCCATCGTTGAGAGGGCATGACGGGCCTGGGCCGGGTCAAACGCACCGATGATGCCAAAGACCGCACACATTACAGATGTCCCTCTGGGGCCGTTTTATCTAAATAGACCGTAAAATCTTTTGGCACATAGCCTCTTTTCATTGTAAATCCCACGCCCAGTTCATGGGCAAGTGCTTCGATATCCTGCGGTCTGAAATAGTTGTAGACCATTGATTCATCCTCGCCTTCGAGCAGATTAAAGACAAACCCTTTGTTGCTCGCTTCCAAGCAACGTCTAATAAACGTGTAGGTCTCATCACGCGTCAATATGTTCATCGCGCCGCTGCAGATGTAGTAGTCGGCTTTGGGCAAAGGGTCCACCAGCGCATCGCAGACCCTTATTTCACATGGGACCCGTTGGCGTGCGGCTTCGACCATCGGTTCCATGATCTCCAAACCGACATACGACTGCGGCAGTCTGCCCGTTTGCTGCATGTAGAGGTAGAGATCGGCAAACCCGCACCCCACATCGACAACACTCTCGTTCGGTGAGAGGCTGATCATCCCGAGCAGGACCTCAAAACGTTTGTACTGAGTTTGTTGGGAGTTCCAGTGCACGCCTTGCGCACTCACACCATGACGTTCCATGACCTCACTGTAATACTTCTGGTTATCAATACGACTCATAGCGGTATTATAGTAAAATCAGAGGAGTAAATACGCAAAAGGTCTTCACAGCCATGTCAAAACATCGATCTATCCACGCGCTGGAACTCGGCGGTACCCTGTTTATCCCCGCCTCCCACAAGAATCTGGATGCCGTCCTTTCAGGCGAAAAGTACCCTGACCTGCGCTCTGTTGTCATCGATTTTGAAGACGGTCTTGCCGGCAGCGACCGGCCCGAAGCCTTGGCAAGAGTGAAGCAATCTCTGGAAAAACTCCAGGAGAACAGACTCCTTCGTTTTATCCGGCCGCAGAATCCGCAGATGCTGAAGACCCTGTTGCAACTAAAACAGATCGATAACATCGACGGGTTTATCCTCCCGAAATTCGGTCTTGACAATGCGCATCAATACCTTTCCATCATTCAAAATTCAACATTGAAAACGCAACATTTCTCGTTCATGCCGCGCATCGAAGGCGAAGAGCTCTTCGACGCGCAAAAGCTCCGACAGCTCCGCGAGCTTCTGCTGCCGTATCGAGACAACATCATCTGTATCCGTTTCGGTGCCCAGGACATGCTCCGGCAGCTCGGCCTTCGACAAGCCGGCTCCCTCTACGACATGCTGGTCCCTGCCCAGGTCATCGGCAATCTTATTGCTACCTTTAAACCGTACGGTTTTAATATCAGTGCCCCCGTCTACCCTGACTTCTCCGACAAAGAAGGTTTTCAAAACGAGATCCGGCGGGAGCTCGAGAACGGGCTCATCTCAAAGACCATCATCCATCCGAGTCAGATCGCGCCCCTGAATCAGCTCTATAAGGTCACCAGAGCAGAACTTGAGACGGCGCAAAGGCTGCTCGCGCAACATGACGGTGTCATCAACCTGGGTGGAAAAATGGGAGAGTTCAAGACACAGAGCCCCTGGGCCGAGCAGATAATGAAAAGGGCCGAACTGTTCGATGTCATGTAAGCTCTTCCTCTTTTTTCTCTTGCCACTGCTGCTTTGGGGCAATGAATCCTCGACAGCTGACTGGAAATCGCTTACCCAGCGCCAAAACTTTCGTGGAAATGTCCAGCTCTATACCTACGACATCAATCTTCCGGGATCCGAATATGATGCTTACGCAACCGCACTGGGAGGAAGGCTCGGCTATAAAACGCTTCTCTACTACCGATTCGGCATTGAACTCGAATATGCAGGATCAAACGCTATCGGCTATACCGAGAACCCCGAACTGCTGCTGTTATTTAACAACGACAAGCCCTCTGTGTACCTCAACACGCTTTCGCAGGGAAATCTCTACTACCAGAACCCGACAACCTATTTTAGACTCGGTGCGCAGACCTTTAACACCCCCTTGTTCAACGAAGACCCGACACGTATCGTTCCCTGGAGCGCGACCGGAGCAAGCATAATCTACAGCGGCATCGACAAACTCACCCTGAGCGCAGCCGCCATCTACACCATCCGTGCCAACACCTCATCGCTCTACCGAAGAGAGAGCGCCAGCGGAGAGATCGAAAAGGGGCTCTATTTTATCGGCGGCAGTTACGACTTTACCAACGAACACTGGGCACAGGCCTACTACTACCTGGCACCCGAGCTTTACAACGCCCTCTACCTGCAGTACGAGTACCGCCGCAGCATTACAGAGAACACCCTCTTTTGTGCCGGGGTGCAATATATCAGGAGCTACACCAGCGGCGGCAGCGACTCTCTGGCCAACTCCACAAGCCCTCTCGGCGGTGACGATGTCAACCTCGCCGCCTTCAAAGTCAGCGTAAACTACAACGACCTGGACATGCAGTTAAGCTATTCGAAGAACTGGGGTCAGAGCGGTATCAGCAGCGGTTACGGCGGTTTGAGCAAGGTCTACACCTCCTCCATGATCGCCAACGGCCGCAAAAACAACCGCCCCCAGACCTGGTCCCTTAAAAGTGCCTACGATATCTTTCACTCTCCAAAGTACGGAACGACCGAAGCCGCGATTTGGCTGACAAAAACGGATTATGCAGACATCCCGACAGGCGACTTCTTCTCCGTCTACGCTCACCTCCTCCACCATTTCGGCGTCAACACCTCCGCCTACCTTCGGTATGAAAAGGTAAATTATGACGGGCAGGATGATGCCGGCTTTTTCCGGTTGATCTTGAAGCAGCAGTTTTGAATGGCCTTTAACCTACCGCAAGCTCAATACATTTGTGTAAGTTACGCTAGAATAGATCAATTTAAACCCGACAGGCCTTCAAGTGATCAAAACATGAAAACTCCGATCTGCTCGTATCTTTTTACATGGATGTTACTATTTTGAAAGAGAGTGATTGTGATTAATTCCAAATATCATATTGATGGTGTTGTCGTTGTATACCACCCTTCTACAACTGTTTTTAAAAATATTGCCACCTACTTACCCTATCTTCGTACATTGTATATCATAGACAATACAGAGCAACCGACAGATCTTTTTTCCGATAGAACCCAAATCCCAGACAACTGTTACTATATACAAAACAGAGAGAACATCGGCATTGCCCGCGCTCTGAATATCGCTGCAAAAAAAGCCATTGACAATTCTGCAACATGGCTCTTGACCATGGATCAAGACAGTGCATTCAACAATCAAGACTGCCTTTATCTTATCAACTATGCCTTAGAGCAAGATGGCAATGAGATCGGTATCATATCACCTATGCAAAGTTCGTATCTTGATGAATATCATCCGGAAACACTTAGCGAAGAACCTTTCACTGTGATCACATCCGGCAACCTTATCAGTCTGGCCGCCTATAGCAAAATAGGCGGATTTAATGAAAAATACTTTATCGATGCCGTTGATTCGGAGTATTGCATGCGGTTACATCAGCACAAGTTTAAAATAAAACGTTTGAATCATCTTGTACTTCAACACAGCCTGGGTGAAACTCGCCAGCATGAAAACAGACTTCACAAAAAAATCACGCTTCGAAATCACAACAAATTCCGCAGGTTCTATATGACAAGAAATAGCCTTGATCTCGCATGCAAATCTCTATTCACATTCCCGCACTTTGCGTTCTCCACATTAAAGAGTATTGTTGTCGACATTAAAAATATTCTTTTCTATGAAGATCAAAAAATGGCTAAAATACATTATATTTTTAAAGGTTTTCTGGCATTTTTGAGTGGCAATTGGGGTAAGATACGTGAATAAAGACGGTACAGAGGAGATCGATATCAAGAACAGACTCATTGTCATCAAACTTAAAAACCTCTATCCGGATGACCCGGTAGACCGGTTGCGAGGTCTCAATGTCGTTAATGCCCTTCAGAAGCGCGGTTGGAATATCCACCTCTTCAACAACCAGAAAAATATTGATCTCATAATCTATCTCGATGACTATAATCTCTATGACCGGCTGGTCTATGAGTATATCAAAGCCAAAAAAGTGGTCATCGATATTCAGGACAACCACCTTAACCGTCACAACCCGGCCAGTCAATTTATAAAAAGCAGTCAAAAAAGTTCTCGAGCGGAACGGATTATGGTCGAACTAAAAAAGGGCCTTCTGCCCTTCATCTACAAAATCATCATCAAAAAAGTGTGGTACAGGCTTTATCTTGACGCAATTAAGAAGGCCGATTATCTTCTGTGCAGTTCACATGCACTCACAGAGCGCTATAAAACTCTTAATGCAAAGGTTATGACGATTCCGGATGCTTTGAACGAGGTTTCTCTGAAAAGCGATGTCTCCAAGAACGAACGCCTCTCCATCTGCTGGGTAGGAACGGAGAACAACATCGTCTATCTCAAGCTTGTGGAAGAAGCGATTGCGAACATCCAGCAACAGTACGAGGTCGATTTTTATATTATCACGTCGCCGAACATTCTAAACGACCCAAGACTTTCAGAAATACTCAAAAGCCTCCGTTTCGCCTATCGCTTTAGCGAGTGGAACAACAAAACAGTGGGCGGTGAATTGCAAAAACACCATATCGCTATCGCCCCGCTTCCGGAGATGACAGAGAAATCGACCAACAAGATCCTGACCTACATGGCGGCAGGCCTGCCTGTTGTCGCATCCGGGGCACAGGACTATGAACGCTTGCACGCAAACTATCCCGATAGTTTTCTCTATCTGGACAATAACCGTACGCAAGAGTGGTTCAAAGCGCTGGAATCACTTCTCAAGGATACAGCAAAGAGAGATGGTCTGGTCAAAAAGGCGCAGCAGGTTGTCGATGATCACACTATCGACACTATTGCAACGACCTATGAACAACTGTTTATGACGCTCTTGCGCGGAGACGATCAATGACACTGCTGATCATCTCACACATGCACGATGTCACACTGCATCTACTCAAAAACAACCCCAATATTTCAAAGATCTACCTGGCGAATGTCTCTTTGGCAGACCGTCTCTACTATGGATATCTGTTTAACAAGCACGGTATTGACCATGAGAACATACAATATAAACGATTTTCAAAAGATGAGAAGAAAAGTGTTTACCCTCTCGTCGCGCCACTGCTGAAAGAGAGCATAGAGTACCTCCGTCTAAGTCCTGAGCAGGATTTAACCCGCATTATTGAGCATTATGCTGACCTTTTTTTAAATTTCAGAGACTTTTTTGCCGACCACACGGTCGATGCGACATGCACCTGGAACGGACAGCGTGTTTTCGACCTGATTATCAACCATCATGCCAGAGAACATGGCTGTTCGACTCTCTTTTATGAGATGGGACTTTTCAGACCGGACACTTTGACCATCGATGCAAAAGGGGTCAACGTCCGCAATTCGGTACCGAGGGAGATCGGTTTTTATAAAGAATATGACGCATGCGGTTCGGTCAACGTACCTGCCAAAATAGAGCAGCCGCTATCTTCCAACACTCTTTATGCCGCCTACAAACTCTTTGACCACCTGCTGGCTCTACTTGGACTTGGCACCTACAAACGCTTTGACAATCTTTACAGACCGAAGCTTTCTGCACCTTCAGCTGCAGAGACCGTCACACTGGAGCATTTGGATCCATCCTACATCAACATCTTTTGTCCTTTACAGGTCTCCCATGACACACAGGTCCTGCTCAATTCTCCCTATATCAAAAGTATGGAGGCCTTCTTTACCATTATCAAAGAATGTGCATCTGAATTTGCCAACATGCAAAAGAAGGTTCGCTTTTATCTCAAGGCTCATCCAAAAGAGATGCAGCGCATTGCCTTTAATTTTACCGAAGCGGTCTTTGTGTTCAATCCCGACATTTCGTCAGCTGATGCTGTTAAAGCAACCGACCTTACTATGACGATCAACTCAACGGTTGGACTCGAAGCAGTTCAATATAACAAACCCTGTGTGACCTTGGCTGAGACTTTCTATTCAACCGAACCGATCGCTTTTTTCGCACATCCCGGCAAGGTGACAGAGACCATAGAAAAAGCGTTTCAAGAAAGTGACCCAGATCTTCAAAACCGCTTTATATCTTATCTCAAACACGAGTATCAGCTCCCCTACAACCCCTTCACTATTCTCGCTTATGACAGCCAACTGCATCAACAAAAATTCATGGAGCTTGTCAATGGCAAATAACCAAAGTGTCGTCATCATCAGCCTCTATAAAAATGATACCGTACCGGTTGTGGAGGAGATGTTTCAATCTCTTTTTAACCAGACCGTAGATAACTTTGATATCTTTGTACAAGAAGACGGTCCGCTCTCAGAAGGGCTCCAGCGCTACCTCACCGATCTCTTTCTGTCCAAAAAAATCAGCTCGCTGCATATGCGCCAGGAGAATAAAGGTCTCGCCTATTCCCTCAACGAACTGGTAGAACGGGCATTAGCATTGGGTTACACCTATATTTTTCGTATGGACGGCGACGATATTGCCGTTTCAAACCGAATTGCACTGCAATCCGATTATCTTGACCGGCACCCCGAAGTCGACGTTCTCGGCGGCTGGATCGAAGAGTTTAACACCGATAGCGGTGAGATACAGGTGATCCGCTATCCTGAAGAGCATACGGAGATCTTGCACCATATGGTGAAACGCAATCCTATGGCCCATGTCACCGTTGCCTTTAGAGCCGATTTTTTCAAGCGCTTCGGCCACTACGATCCAAGAAGCAAAAACGAAGATTTTCGTTTATGGGTTGACGCGTTTGATGCCGGTGCAAGATTTCATAACCTGCAAGAGGTTTTAGTCAAAGTACGGACAAACAACGCTTTTTACACCCGTCGTAAAAACAGGCAACGGGCCATCGAGGTAATGAAGATAAAGTTTGATGCGACCAGACGTTTTGGCTTTGGGCTGATAGGCTATCTCTATGCGATAGCCCATTACCTGCTGTTTATGGCACCCGGCACTCTAAAACAATTAATTTATAAGTATTTTCGTTAAATTCACTATAATATCGTGACTAAACAAGGAACATTCAACATGCAAGAGACTACCAGCACCAAATCGATACTTCTTTTCATTTCCATTGCCTATCTATTCAGTTTTTTCATTCGTCTGATCTGGGTCTATCAATTTAACGGTAATCCGCAGTTCATGTGGAACGACCAGCTGATGATCAACACGAATGACGGTTATTTTTTTGCTGCAGGTGCTCAAAAATGGCTCGATGGTACACTGCAGTATAATCCGCGTGTACCTGAACTTTTTATGACGGCAGCGATCACACTCAGTGCCCTAATTGCCAAGTTTACCCCGCTCAGTCTCGACACCGTTATCTTGTATATGCCGGCTGTCATCTCCAGTCTGGTCGTTGTACCTATTGTCTTGATCGGTCGACTTTTCGGTATGACGGTTGTCGGTTTCTTTGCTGCACTCTTAGGCTCCATTGCCTGGAGTTACTATAACCGGACTATGATCGGCTACTTTGATACCGATATGTTCTCTGCGATGGCACCGATGTTTATTCTCTATTTTTTATTGGCCACGATTAGAACAGAGAAGACCCTCTTTGCACTTTTAAGTGCTCTTGCCTTTTTGATCTATCCGTATCTCTATGACCAAGGACGTGCGGTTGTCTATGCCATGGGTATTATCTATATGATCTACATGCTTGTATTTCATCGTAAGGATGCCTTTACCTATCACTCTATTTTACTGATCTCAATCGGTCTTATGGACATCAACCCATGGCTGCAACTGCTTGTCATTTTTACACTCTTTTATGCCATATCAAAAGAAAAGATCACGGCTAACACCTCCCTTTACACCTCCATTGTCACAGTGCTTCTCTTTCTCTACACAGGCCATGTTTTTGATCTTATATGGATGAAAGTCTCCCTCTATTTTAATCGCGGTGTAGAGAGCAGCGGTCTGCACTTTTTCCAGGTCTCCCAAACCGTTAGAGAAGCAGGAATCATCCCTTTTGACACCATGGCAAACCGTATTTCAGGCTCGGTTCTGGGTGTATTAGCTGCCCTTGCCGGCTATATCGCTCTGCTCATCCGTCATAAAGAGTTTATTTTGGCGCTTCCGCTGATCGGTATCGGACTTTTCTCTCTTATGGGAGGGCTTCGCTTTACGATATATGCAGTCCCGATAGCCGCCATTAGTGCCGTCTACCTTTTTCACCTTATTGCCAGTTTCAATAAAGATAAGAAAATCTACTACGGCGTACTGACTGTTCTCACGGCGGCAATAATCTATCCGAATATTACACATATCATCGGCTATAAAGTCCCCACTGTTTTTATGTCAAATGAGGTAAAGATCCTGGATGAGCTAAAGCAGAAGTCATCGTCAAAAGACTATGTTGTGACCTGGTGGGACTATGGTTACCCTATCTGGTACTATGCCGATAAAAACACCCTGATCGATGGTGGTAAACACCACAATGACAATTTTATCGTTTCTGAGATCTTGCTAACGACTTCCCAGCTTGAAGCGGCACGTCTTTCACGACTTGCAGTAGAGACTTATGTCCAATCGAAGTACTGGATTATTACCGAAGCACTTTTTAAAAACCGTAAAGACGATCAGGTCGACGTCAGTGCCTATCTTGAAAACCTTCGTTACGGTGATGTTGTACTACCGGAAAAGACCAGAGACATCTATCTCTACCTTCCAATGCGTATGTTGGATATATTGCCGACCGTCAAACTCTTTTCCAACCTCGATCTCAGCACCGGAAAGCCTTTGTCGAGTCCATTTTTCTACTCGACACAACGCTTTCAAGACAGTGGTAATGTCATCCAGTTCGGAAATGGTGTTGCCTTGTTGAAAAACGAAGGAAAAATACAGATAGGAAACCAGAAGGTACCTTTGGGCGAATTTATCAGAGTAGGCTACAACAAACAAGGCAAAATTGACATCAACAGACAGACCATCACCCCAATGGCACCTGTTTCCGTCATCTATCTTGAGTCTTATCAGCGTTTTTTAATTCTTGATAACGAGTACCTCAACTCAGCCTTTATCCAGATGTATGTTTTTGAAAATTATGATCGGTCACTTTTTGAACCGGTGATCTTAGACCCATTGATCAAAATCTACAAACTAAAGATCTAACCGACGATGCTCTATGTTGCCACTTTCGTCATAGCAGTTCTTGGTACATTTGCTATTCGTTACTTTGCCCATAAAAAGGAGTTGCTAGATCACCCCAACGAACGCAGTTCACATAACGTTCCAACACCAAAAGGTGGCGGACTGGCGATCATGCTCGTCTTTTACGGCGTGCTGATCTATCTGCGTTTTCTTGATCAGGTCGACACCCGGCTCTTTTATGCACTTCTGACAGCAACCCCTGTCATCGTTGTCAGTCTTGTCGATGACATCTACCCTCTAGCTGCCAAAATACGTTTTGGTGTCCAGCTGCTCAGTGCTGCTGCGGCACTTTACTGTTTAGGGGGCATCGGTTCAATGAACTTTGCACTCTTTTATCTACACGGTCTCTGGCTCAATATTATTGCGCTCTTAGGTATCGTCTGGATGACCAACCTGTACAATTTCCTTGATGGCATCGACGGTTATGCTGCCTCGGAAGCCCTGTTCGCCGGCTTAGCGGCCTATCTTCTCTTTGGCAATGATCTTGCGCTCGTCCTCGCACTTGCAGCGTCCGGCTTTCTTATATTTAACTGGCACAAAGCCTCAATTTTTATGGGGGATGTCGGCAGTGCTCCACTGGGTTTTATTTTTGCCGTATTGATGCTGTATGATGCTGCCACACCCCATTTTTTAGGCTGGCTGATGCTGCTTTCGCTCTTTTGGTTCGATGCAACACTGACCCTCATACGCCGTGCCAAACGAGGGGAAAAACTGTCGCAAGCGCATAAGAAACATGCCTATCAAAGACTCAACCAGGCAGGATTTGCGCATGACAAGGTTGTCATTCTGTCGATCGTCACCAATCTCCTCATCTTCACAGCGCTCTATTTCGTGCCACAAGAGTTTTACTTATACCTCTTTGTTTTACTCTTAGTGCTATTATATAGCCTCATAAAATTCATCGATACACAGAAGGCATTTGCGTGAACCTCTTACAACCAAGTTTTGCAAAACGTCTCCTCTTTTTTTTATTCAGTGATCTGATCCTCTTTTTTATCGCCTTGCAACTCGCCTATGCTCTTCGCTTCGATTTTGTTATCGACCCTAAACATATGGCCAATTTTTTGACCGTGTTTACCGTCCTGAGCGTGTTAAAACTGTTTTTCTTTTTTATATTCAAGGTCTACAACATCACCTGGCGTTTTTTCGGTCTCGAAGATGCCCTGCAACTGCTCAAAGCGCATATCGGTGCCGCCGTCGCTTTTGGTCTGCTCTTTTTCCTCTTTTATGACTTCTTTATACCGATGCCGAGAAGTGTCATCCTGATCGATTTTTTTCTCTCTGTGATGTTAACCGGTGCCCTGCGTATATCCAAACGGGTACTCTCCGAACAACTCAAGCAGGGAGAAAGCCGACAGACATTGATCGTCGGTGTCAATCCCAAGACGAGTTCCATCATCAAAAGTGCACTCAACGGCGAACTGAACTACTTTCCGGTTGCCATCTTTGCCCTGCTTAAAGAGAATGAAAGTGCCGTAAACACCTACATCAACAAGGTCAAGGTCTATGCGGCAGACGAGCTTGAGACCCAGATCATCCAGCAGAAGATCACTGCCGCTATTATCACGGCAGACCTTTCCCAAACCGACCTTAAGGCCCTGTTCCAACGCCTTAAAGATGCCGGTATAGAGGAGATCAAGATTGCCAAGATCCTGGGCTCGCAGCATGAAAGACTCGAAGATCTCTCCATTGAAGATCTGCTTGCACGCCATCCCAAAGACCTTGACACCGATGCCATTGCCAGCTTTATAAAAGGCAAAAATATCCTGATTACCGGTGCCGGCGGCAGCATAGGCTCAGAGATCACCAAGCAGTGTAAAGCGTTCGGTGCAGCCTCACTGACACTGATAGACAACAGTGAGTTCAACCTCTACCAGATCGCAGAAGAGCTGCCGGAGGCTGCGCATCTGCTCTGCTCCGTGACAGACCTTCACACTCTCGACAAACTCTTTGCACAGAAGCCTATCGACATCGTCATCCATGCCGCAGCCTACAAACATGTCCCGCTCTGCGAAGAGAACATCGACATCGCCGTCACCAACAATGTCCTCGGTACCAGGAATGTCATCGACCTCAGCATTAAATACGGGGTCAAAAAAGTGGTCATCATCTCCACGGACAAAGCCGTTCGCCCGACCAATGTCATGGGCACGACCAAACGGATCGGCGAGCTTTATGCCCAGAATGTTGACTCCAAAGCAACCGAGATCGTCGCCGTACGCTTTGGCAATGTCCTCGGCAGCTCCGGCAGTGTCATTCCCAAGTTTAAAAAACAGATCGAGTACGGCGGACCGGTGACCGTGACCGACAAAGAGATGACCCGCTACTTTATGCTCATCCCCGAAGCGTGTCAACTCGTCTTGCAGGCCGCCTCCATTGCCAAAGGAAACGAGCTCTTTATCCTCGATATGGGCGAACCGGTCAAGATCTGCGACCTTGCCAAACAGATGATCAGGCTTTATGGTAAAGAAGGCGAGGTTGACATAAGCTATACGGGTCTTCGCCCGGGAGAAAAGCTCTACGAAGAGCTGCTTATCGATGATAGCGAGAAAAAAACAGAATACAGCTCCATCTTCATCGCCAACCCGACACCTTACCCCATAGAACAACTCGAGAATGACATACAGTCACTCTTACAAGCAGAAAACAAAATAGAAGCTCTGCAGAAGATCGTCCCAGAATTCAACCATAATATATAGCGAAAGATGGCGAAGCTCATCTTACCCACGTCGTAAACAGTAAAAAGTTTCAGATTTCGAGGAAACATCGCTAAGCGAGCGGTACCCTTGTTTTGGTGTGAGTTGTAGCGGATGTGAATCCGAAGGCGTAAATCGGTACGTCGAGAGGTGAGCTTCGGTGCAAAT
Source organism: Sulfurimonadaceae bacterium (assembly GCA_041553195.1). GTDB lineage: Bacteria > Campylobacterota > Campylobacteria > Campylobacterales > Sulfurimonadaceae > Sulfonitrofixus. Next base: position 12,544 of record JBFEJN010000001.1, on the reverse strand, counting down.
CGCGCCGAAGCTGGAACTTTTTTAGAGTTCGGTTTTTAGGGCTGCGCCATTCGACGCGTTGCTGACTAGCAGACTATAGCGCTTCAACCACTTGGACGGAATATCTTTTTTCACCGGCACAAAGTGAAGACGTCGGCGTTCCAATACTTCCGCATCAACATTGAGCTGCAGCAAGTGTGTATCAACATCGAGTTCGATCTCATCCCCATCTTCGATCAGGCCGATCAGGCCGCCTTCTGCCGCCTCCGGAGAGACGTGACCGATACTCGCACCGCGTGTTGCGCCTGAGAAACGGCCGTCCGTGATCAGTGCAACACTCTCACCAAGCCCCATTCCCATGATCAGCGACGTCGGCGCTAGCATCTCTTGCATACCCGGTCCACCCTTAGGCCCTTCGTAACGAATAACGACAACATCGCCCGCTTTCACTTTATGACCCATGATCCCCGCAATCGCCTCTTGCTGCGAGTTGAAACAGATTGCCGTGCCCTTAAACTGACGCATGTTCGGCGTAATACCCGCCGTTTTGACAACAGCACCCTCTTCTGCGAGGTTTCCAAAAAGAATCGAAAGCCCGCCGACAGGTGAAAAGGCATTTTCATTGGTGTGGATGATGTTGGTATCTTTGATGTCGGCATCTTTAATACGCTCGGCCAGGGTCTCACCTGTAACCGTCATCACATTTGTACGGAAAACGTCGCCACGTTTACTGACCTCTTTCATAACCGCATTAACACCGCCGGCACGGTTGATGTCATCCATGTGAACCGTAGAAAGTGACGGTGATATCTTGGCAATGTGTGCGACCTGTTTACCGATCTCATTGATGTTCGTGATGTCAAAGTCAACCTCAGCCTCTTTTGCGATTGCCAAGAGATGAAGAACAGTGTTGGATGAACCGCCCATCGCCATGTCGATGACAAACGCATTGTGGATCGCGTCGGCATTCAGGATGTTGCGCATCTTCCATTTAGGGTCTTCGCTTTTTGCCATCTCGACAATACGTTTTGCCGCAGTTTTGACCATCTCAATTCGCTCCGGTGTCATCGCAAGCACCGTTCCGTTACCCGGCAGTGCCACACCCATCGCTTCACACAGTGTGTTCATCGAGTTAGCGGTAAACATACCCGAACATGAACCGCCGCTTGGACACGCTTCACATTCTATCTCGTACAGCTCTTCGTCGGTCATTTTGCCTTCAGAGTGCTGACCGACAGCCTCGAACGCCGTTGCAAGGTCGATCGGCGTACCGTCAGCCTTATGTCCTGCCTGCATTGGACCGCCGGAAACAAAGATCGTCGGTACATTGACGCGGAGTGCACCCATCAACATACCCGGAACGATCTTGTCACAGTTGGGGATACAGATCATCGCATCGAGTTTGTGCGCGTTCATCACCGTCTCGATAGAGTCAGCGATCAGTTCGCGTGACGGCAGTGAATAGAGCATACCGTCATGGCCCATTGCAATACCGTCATCCACACCGATGGTGTTGAACTCGAACGGGACACCGCCCGCTTCGCGGATCGCCTCTTTGACGATGCGTCCATACTCCTGCAAAAAGAAGTGCCCCGGAATAATATCGATGTGTGAATTGGCTACCCCGATAAACGGTTTGTCAAAATCTTCGTCTTTCAGACCTGTTGCTCTCAAAAGTGAGCGGTGAGGTGTCTTGTCAAACCCTCGTTTAATAGTATCACTGCGCATGAATTGCCTTCATATAGTTTATTTATCAACGCGATTATAACAAAAACAAGGTTCTCTTTCGTGGGTTAGATGAAAAATTTAAAATTTTTACAAAAAACCCTTTACAAGCCAAATATTTTTTGCTATACTTCCGCCCTACAACGTCGGAGTGCGGGAATAGCTCAGTGGTAGAGCACAACCTTGCCAAGGTTGGGGTCGCGAGTTCGAACCTCGTTTCCCGCTCCATAAAGACACTGTATATAGTTTTTTAAATCAGAAAATTATATAAAGTGTTTTCGTTGTATTGGCAACTGATGCCCGGATGGCGAAATTGGTAGACGCAAGGGACTTAAAATCCCTCGGTGGTAACACTGTACCGGTTCAAGTCCGGTTCCGGGCACCATTAGAGTGGTGCCATCGCCAAGTGGTAAGGCCGCAGCCTGCAAAGCTGCTATCCCCGGTTCAAATCCGGGTGGCACCTCCACTCTACTTATCGTTACACTTACACATGGAGATCTGGCAGAGTTGGTCGAATGCACCGGTCTTGAAAACCGGCGAGGGTCATACCTCCCAGGGTTCGAATCCCTGGGTCTCCACCACTACATTTAAAACCCCCACAAAAAACCCAAAATACAAACTTTTTAAAAATGTGCTACACCCTACTTTTCACGCATCAGCGCCTATCGACATCTTTGCCTTTTAGCTCGCTTTTTGAACCGCGATCATCGCCTCACGGCTCTGCTCAAACCACCCCACTTTTACGTCGACCGGCGGCAGGACCTCAATTTGGACCGTTCCTTTTCTGGAATGTTTGTTCCCTTCGCTGTACAGTTCACGCAACCCCTTGATGACAACCGGCTGTACCTTAAGCCCCAGTTTTTCTGCGACCATCTTTGCACCCGGCTCAAACGGTTTTATCTCACCGTCAAAAGAGCGGGTACCTTCGGGAAAGATAACCACTTTTTTGCCGTTCTTCTCGCGTACGGCTTTAAGCAGTTTGACACCGGAACGTCGGTCGCTTCGATCGATGGTGATATGCCCGATAATGTCCGTGACCAGGCCCACAGGCCAAGTGTCCATAATACCTTTACGTCCTACAAAGCGGATCTCGGGACCGACATACGACTCCAACAAAAAGATATCCATCATCGACTGGTGATTCGCAATGATCAGGTCCGTGTCCCGGTCCAGCTCACCCTTGACCGCATAGCTCAGCGCAGCACTTTTAAGGATACTTCGACTGATCTTGATACGGCATCGGTCCATCTTCTCACGATCATTTCGGCTGAGATAGATCAGCATTGCTCCGACAGCAATGACACAGTATGCCACAAAGGTACGCAGGTAAAACACGACACGATCTCTCATCATGTTCTCTTGTCGATATGGTGAAAACATTCCATGCCTCTGCCCAATGTATCTTCTACCCTGTCTCTTGTCTCTAGGCTAACTTCTTTTTTGCCGCTATCATGGCATGGCGGCTCGCTTCGAACCAGCCGTCGCTGAACTCCACCGGCGGTAAGACCTCGATATGGACCACCCCTTTTTTGGAGTGTTTGGTACCCTCGTTGTAATAGCGGCTCAAATCCTTTATCACAACCGGCTGCACTTTCAACCCCAGCTTTTCAGCCACCATCTTGGCCCCTAACTCAAACGCCTGGATCTCACCGTTTATCGAACGTGTACCTTCCGGGAAAATAACCACTTTTTTCCCTTTTTTCGCACGCACTTCTTTCAGCAGTTTTGCCCCTGCCCTTTTGTCACTCCTGTCAATGGTGATGTGACCGACAGCGTCCACGACCAGGCCGACAGGCCAGACGTCCATGATCCCTTTTCGTCCGACAAAACGGATCTCGGGACCGACAAAAGATTCAAGTAAAAAGATGTCGATCATGGATTGATGGTTGGCGATAATAAGGTCAGTGTCTTCATCCAGATGACCCTCGAGTGTATAGGTAAGTCCCACACCGCGAAGGACATTGCGGCTGATCCACATGCGCCATCTGTCTGTTTTGTTTTTGTCATTTTTAAAAATGTCGACCATCGTCGAGCCGATAGCGATCGCGAGATGAGCCAGAAAGGTGCGAAATCGAAAGGTAATTATTTTTAGCATCATACTACTTGTCATTTAATAGTTTTAATTTTACAAAAAATAGATTTTATTTTCCTTGTAATCGCTGCGTAACCCTACAGTAATAGAATGTTACAGCTATTTGTTAGTGATACATCTGTATACTAAAAAACATTTTCAAACCATAAACCAGGTTTAACAAGGTCGATTTCCATGCAAAACAGTTTAAAAACATCCGGTCGTAATGCTTTCTCGTTAATGGAGCTGATGATCGTTATTATCATCCTCGGTCTTTTGGCATCATTGGTCCTTCCCAATCTAATGGGAAAAGGTGAAGAGGCAAAACGCAAGCTAGTCTGCGTTCAGATGAAAGGGGTCGCCGAAACGCTCAAGATGTTCAAACTTGACAACGGTGTCTACCCGACAACCGAAGAGGGTCTTCAGGCACTTATCACAAACCCGAGTGAAGAGGACTATCCTTCGTACGCGCCAAACGCGTACTTCGAAGGTAAAAACCTACCGAAAGATTCGTGGAAAAAAGAGTTTATCTATATCAACAACGGCAGTGAGTTCGATCTTATCTCTTTGGGTGCCGACCGTAAAGAGGGTGGCGAAGGCGATGCCGCTGACATCCGTTTCAGCGAGTGTCAGTTCTAACCGCCACACAATGCAAAAAAAGGCTTTTACCCTTATCGAACTCTTGCTTGTCGTTGTGATCATCGGGGTCATCTACGGCCTTGTGATCAACTCGATGCAGAAGATCAATGACAAAGAGGCTTCGCTGGATTTTGAGACGCTCCCTTCATTTTTGAAGACAATGTATCAACAAAACAGTGTCGCTTTTGTCTGTATCGACAACTGCAAAAGTTGTGCTGTCTATGTTGATGGTCTGAAAGTCAAAGAGGTTGAGCCATTTATGAAAGAGGAACGCAGCTTGAATTTTTGGTATTTTGATGCCAACCTTGGAATGCAGGAATTGCGTTTTACGCCGATTTTTAATGAAGACGACAGGGAGTTCGATGTCTGTTTCAGATATGAGATCTTTAAAGACGGGAGCAGCAGTGAGATGATCGTAGAAACACAGAAGAAGAGTTACGATTACCGCGGACTTGCCCATAAGGTGGACACTTTCTCCTCTCTGCAAACAGCTCAAGAGAGCCGCTTAGCTGAACTCCAGGAGGTATTGCGATGATATTTTCCTATAAAGGGATCAATGCTCAAGGCAAAAAAGTAAGCGACAAAATCGAAGCCACCACTATCGAGGAGGCAAAGAGCAAACTTAAAGCCCAGAGTATTATCTATAAAAGCATTGAAGAGGAGGCCCCCTCTGTATTCAGCGGTATCAATTTCACCCGAAAATACCGTATCTCACCCAATGAACTCTCGCAACTCAGCCGCGAACTCGCCATGTATATCCGTTCAGGTATCAGCATCGTCGGTGCGCTAAAGATCATCCAGAACCAGTACATGCACAAAAAGAAGATATACCTCTTTCTAAAAACAGTCAGCACCTACCTCGACGAAGGCAAAAACTTCTATGCTGCCCTCGAAGAGCAAAAGATCGTTACCTTGCCGGCGTTTTACACCCAGTCCATCAGGGTCAGTGAATCGAGCGGAATCCTGGACGAAGTCCTGCTGGAACTTTCGCGGTTTCTAAAAGAGCAGGACCGTATCTCCAAGGAGATCAAATCCGCCTTTGCCTACCCCTCGTTTATGATCCTGATCTCACTTTTCATGGTAGGCTTTATGCTCGCCTTTGTCGTACCTCAGATCACCGGAATTTTCGAAGACATGGGGCAGGAGCTCCCTGCAGCGACCCGTTTTGTTATTGCCATGGGAAACTTTTTCAACAACCATTTTATGCTCATCGGTGTGCTGTTTCTACTGTTTTTCGGAGCCCACTCCTTTATGATGCACTACAGTTATAAATACCGGTTCGCCGTTCACGCATTGGTACTGAGGCTCCCCCTTTTCGGCGAAGTCGCGCTCAAAAGCGAGTTGGGAAGATTTGCCTATGTCGGTTCACTTCTTGTCCGTTCTGGGGTCCCTTTTGTGCAGACCATCAACCTTGCTGCCAATATTCTCAACAACACGGTCTTAAAAAGTGTTTTTCTTGAAGCATCCAAAAAAGTGGTGGAAGGGAAACGACTTTCGCTGGCACTGAATGAGTCGTCTTACAAGCTGGAACAATCTTTTCTTCAGGCCATTGCCGTGGGCGAAGAGACTTCACAGATCGAGCCTGTCCTGATCAACATCTCGGAACTCTACTTTGAAGACAACCGCGACAAGATCGGTATGATCTTAAGTCTTCTCGAACCGATGCTCATGCTCTTTGTCGGCGGCACCATCGGCTTTATCGTCGCTGCCATGTTATTACCGATCTTTTCTATGAGTATTACATGATGATACCGCCGGTAATCACTCTTGACCCTGGTCACAGCTTTAGTGAGATGCATTCACAGGTGACCCTGTTGCCGGTGAAAAAGAGTGACAATGATGATTTACCGATCTTTTCAATGAGTATTACATGATGTCAAGTGTCCACCGTCACGGCGTTGCCCTGCTCATCACTCTCTTTTTCATCATTGCGATCACTGCTGCCGTTGGTGTCAGTCTGATGAACCTAAAAAAAAGCGGTGAAGAGCTTCATGAAGCCCGTTTTCTGCTCCAAAGCGGTGCGGTCGTCGAAGATGTACTGAAACTGATGAGCGAAGCCGATAAACTCGGCACTGTCAGTGATGCCGACACCCTCAGTATCTTTCTGATGACAGCGGGGTTTATACCACTGGAATTAAAAGAACTTTTGGTTAAAATAGAGATCACAAGCGCTATGGGACGTGTCAACATTAATACCTTGGCCGGTTCTAAAGAGCTGCAAGAGGCCTTGATCGAATATATGGCACGATTTAATGTACAGGATGCTTCTTACATGAGTGATCTGCTGATAGACTGTATGGGTGGAAACAAAGATATCTATAAGACCAATATTTTTGACGAGTTTCCGGAACTTTACCGTGAGCGTATTGTCTCCGAAAGACACTTACAGAAGGTCTTGGATTTCTATGTTCGCGAGCGTCATGACAATGCCGTTGTCAAATTGCCCTGGAACGAGCTGGTCCGTTTCGACGACCGTAATGCGACTGCTGTCGATGCCAACTACATCACTCCGGCACTTTGGCAGCTCTATCTGCCCGGCCTGCAGGAGGAGCGTGCGATTGAGCTTGCGCAGGGAGAAGGCACCTACACCAAGCTCGGAGACATTGATCTCTCTGATGAAGAGCGAACGGCACTGGCCAAGTTCAACCTCAGTTTCTTTCAGCCGACGGTCCATATGGACATTGAAGTTTTGGAGAACAACAGCAGCGCACATATTGCGTTTGACTATGATTTAAGCAGTAAAAAGGGTAAACATTTTGAATTTGGGATTTAAGTCTAAGGCAAAAGCCTTTTTTGTGGATGTTGACTCGCCAGCCTGCCTTCTTGAAGGACCGCTCAACATCATCCTCTCTCCCTCAATGTACTGGGTCAAACGGGTCACCCTTCCCGTAAAGTACCTGCGTGAGGTCAAGAGTCTTATACCGTCACTTTTTGAAGAGAACCTCCCTGCAGGCAAGTACAGCTATACGGCCTACAAAGACGGAGAGGACTTTTTGATCTTTGCCTACAACGACAAAGAGGTCCTCGACCTTTTGGCTGAAAAAGGGATCAGTTCTGCCAACATCGAACATGTCTATCTTGCGCAAAGCGAATTTGACACTATCGATGCCCCTCTCAAGGTCAGCGAAAACAGTGTCATAAGCCTTCAAAACGGTGTTGTCGTCAAATTGCCTTCTGCTTTGGCTCCGGAGGCCCGGCCTCTCGACCTTGCGCAGCACACCTTTTCAAAGCATAGTATTCACCTCACCCGGTTTAACCAGATCGCAGATAAAAAGTCCCAAATGGTCTTTGCCTCTATCATGGGTGTTTTAATCCTCATGTTTACCACAGAGTGGCTGATCACCGCTTCTCAGGTCTCGGTGATTCTCGAAAAGCAAAACGACGTCTTTAGCAGCCACAACCTCCCGGACACCTCGTTTCAAAACGAAGCCATCTATGCTAAATTGAACACGACATTTGAACGTCAGAGCCGCATCCGTGAGATCCTGAACCTGGTCCTGAGTGTCAAACTAAAGGCGCAGGAGCAGATACAGCATGTCGCGCTCGAAAAGAACAAGATCATCATAGAGATCAAAACCGAGTCTGAGAGCAGCGGCGCAGCCGCACTTTCCAACCTCAAAGAGACGTTCAAACGTACCAATGCCCGTTTTCAAGATGGGACCTACATCATGGAGATACAGCTATGAAGATCAATCCACTTTATGTCGGCCTCTTATTGATCGCGACGCTGCTCTTCGTCGTCTACCAGCTTAGCGCCAGTAAAACAGCGCTTCGAGAGAGTAAGAATGCTTTGATCAAAATTGAGACGATGGCAGAGGAGATCGATGCACTCAAACGCACCTGGGATAATCCCAAGAGCTCGACCGCTGCCCTGGAGAGACTCGTAGCAGCACCTCAGCTAAAGTCTGCCAACATGCAGACCAATAAAAAGCGCGGTCTGTTGATCATCAGTTCCAAAAAAGCGGACCTCAAGGCGACCAACTACTTCTTTTCAAAACTCTTTAACGGTGCCTATGAATTGCAAAAATTTGACATAAAACGACTGGACGATGAATCAGTGAGCTTTAGCGTGGAGATCGCAGCATGAAAAAAATCGCTCTTTTTCTCCTCTATCTCCTTCTATTTTTCGGCGCACTGCTCTTTTTTACGCCCAAAGAGAATATCTACTACTTTGCCGAAGAGCAGCTCAAACCGCTGGGTGTCGTAATCGGTTACGAAGAGGCTGTTGACCATGGCTTTACCCTGGAGATCTTACACGCCAAGCTCTACGTACAGAAGATCAAAAGTGCCGAGATTGATTCCGCCTCTCTCGGTCTCTATGGATTGTACAACACGGTCTCCTTGAACAGGATCGTCCTGGACAAGACCTTTGAACAGTTTTTTCCGCTCTTGATCGAACATGTCGATCTCCACCACAGTCTCTTCAGCCCCTTCAGCCTCACGGCCGAAGCTATCGGTGACTTTGGCGAGGCGAAAGCCAGTGTCGATCTGCTTGACCATAACGCCACGGTCGTATTACGACCTTCAAAACTGATGCTTTCACGCTACAGAGGTACGTTAAAACAGCTTAAAAAATCCAAAGAGGGAGATTATCGTTATGACTATCAATTTTAACCCCTCTTTAACACGCTTTGTACGCAACGTGCTTATTATTATCTTAGTGGCTAAAGCGATTTCGCTTCTTATGTTATGGTACTTTCAAAGTCCTGGTGTGCATTATCACGCCAGCAATTCCAAGATGCCTGAATACAAACGCTACAACGTCAATAACATCATCAATGCGACCCAACAACCCGATCCTGACAGTGCTGTCGGACCGTCAAGCGAAGAGGCGCAAGAGCTGGCGGCCTACGGTCCCAATATTGCCAACATGGTGCTTAAAGGCCTTTTTAGACGCAAAGACGGCGGTCTTGTCATCATTGCCCTCAAAGCCAAGCCCAATGACTCCGAGGTCATCGGCATTGATGAAGAGTATCAGGGATACACCCTTAAAAAGGTGCTTGAAAATGGTGCCCTTTTTCTAAAAAACGGTGCCACCTACAGTCTTTACTTTTCAGAGGAGCTGCAGGACAGCCGAACCGCCCAGACAACCGGTGCCAAACAAGAGGACACAGGCGGCATCAAACAGGTTGCCAAAGCGGACATTAACCACTATGCTAAAAATGTAAATGAGATCTGGAAAGATATCAGTATCGTCGAGGTCAAGGAGGCGGGCAAGATCACCGGATTCAAAGTCACCCGGATCAAACCCAACACCCCATTTTCGCTCTTGGGGTTGCGCCAGGGCGATATAATTATCAAAGCCAACAACAAACCGATGACATCCTACAAAGATGCCATTGCCATCTACAAAGGGATCGACAAGCTCGAAGCACTCGAGCTTGTCGTCCTACGTAATAATCAAGAAACGGAGATCGTCTATGAAATATATTAAACTACTATTGCTTTCAACCCTTTTGTTCGTGTCAACGCTCACTGCGCGTGAAGAGGTCAATGTCAAATTTGAAAACCTGCAGATCGAAAAGTTTATCAAACTCGTCGCCAAACTCAACAACACCAATATCCTGGTCACCAACAAGATCAGCGGTACAGTCGACATGGTGACGTCGGCACCGATCTATGATGACGAGCTCATGGAGATCCTGATCTCCGTCCTGGAGTCCAAAGGGTTTACCCTGATCCAAAACGGCTCGTTCTACGAAGTGGTACGTTCGACTGAAGCGGCCAAGCACAATGTTCCTGTTGTCCGTTCGGGCTACATCGCGCGCGGCCACACCATGGTCACACAGGCGATCGAAGTCAAAGGTGAGAATGTCGACATCGTGGCGGCCAAGGTGAGGTATCTCATCTCAAAAACAGCGAAACTGATGACCATGAAAGAGTCCAACACACTCCTGATCACCGACTATCCGGCCAATATCCAGACGATCAAACGTATTATCAAAGATATCGACACGAAAAATGAGAAGGTCCTCAAGATCATCCCGATAGAACATGCAGATCTCAAAGGCCTGCATACACAGGTCACCAACATCGCCAAATCGATCTTTAACGAAAAGGTCGCCTCGCAAAGCGTTCAGATCCTGCTCAACACAGATCTTAACGGCCTTATCGTCATCGGTAAACAGGCTCTGGTCGATAAGATCTCATCAATAATCGCAACACTTGACAGTGAACGCAACCTCAATGAAGTCGTTCAGATCATTCCACTCAGAAATTCCGACGCCAAAAGCGTCCTCGCGACACTGACCGAGATCGTGACGAAACAGACCTATGCCGACCCGACCCTGAAACCGAATGTCTCTGCCAGTGAAGAGATCAATGCCGTCATCATTGTCGGAAATCCAAGTATTCTCAAAGGGCTGAAAAAAATCATTGACACACTCGACAAAGAGAAATATCAGGTCTATGTCCAGGCGCGCATCGTCGAGATCAACAAAGAAGATGCCGAACAGATCGGGGTCAAATATTCACTGGCAGGGATCACCTCAACCGCCTCGGGTCTACTCGCCTTCAGCGGTAACTTCGGCGGCTCAAGCTCGCTGATCGAAAATGCACTTGCCATTGTCGGAAATGACGCTATTAACGGGGGTATGGCCATAGGGGCTTCTCTCGACTTCCTGCAGACAAACGGTGCCTCAAAGACGATCTCCAGTCCCTCGATCCTCTGTGTCAACAACCAGGAATCTTCAATCTATGTCGGTAAGACCCTCTCCTTCGCCACAGGAAGCAACACCGCAGGTACCCTCGGTACCACGACCAGTTTTAAACGTGAGGATGTCGGTTTGACCCTCAAGATCAAGCCGCGTGTCTCGTCCAATGAGAAAGTAACGCTTGATGCCGAAGCCATTTTGGAGAATGTGCTTGCCGTGGATGCCAATAACCAGCCGGTAACAACCAAACAGAGTGTTCTGACCCAGGCGATCTTGCGTCATGGTGAAAGTATCATTATCGGTGGACTCGTCAAGAACTATACGACTGACACCGTGACAAAAGTCCCGATCCTTGGCTCTATTCCTCTATTGGGATGGTTCTTTACCCACAAAGACAGCAAAGACCAGCAAGACAACCTTATCGTTATTCTGACCCCCTACATTATCGACAAGAGTGAAAAACTCTCAGCGCTACAGCAGGAGCTGGGAGAACTTTCACGCCTTCAAACCGAGTATAATAAAGAGGTCTTCAAAAAGATTGAGCAGAAGGCCAAGGATGCGAAGATGAAAGAGAAGGCACAATAATGCTCTCCGCCGAGTTATATCATGACCTTAACCTCGAAGCGGTTGAAGCCGAAGGTATAGCCACAGAGCTGTTTGTCAAAAACTACCTGCTGCTCACGCAGATCAATAACGAAACTGTTGCAACGACCTCCGAAGAGTACATCGTCGAGGCGAGCAACTACTACAACAAACTGGCGGAGAAGTACCCGCTTGTCATCCTCGATGAGGAGTCGTTTGAGCGTCTCTACAACCGTTTTTTGGAACTGCGTACCGACCGCCAGATCGAGACGATGCAAGAAGAGGGCGAAAGCAGCACGGCGGACGACAACGAACTCTCCTTGACCGAGTTTTTACGCACCTCCTCTGACATCCTTACCTCTGAAGAGTCGGCACCGATCATTAAATTTGTCAACGCCCTCTTCTACCAGGCCGTCAAACGAAAGGCCTCCGACATCCACATCGAAGTCCACGAAAAGCGCGGCGAGGTCCGTTTCCGTATTGATGGCATCTTGACCAAGAATGTCGACCTGGAGAAAAAGGTCATCGCTCTTATTATCAGCCGTATCAAGGTCATCTCAAACCTTGACATCTCCGAGAACCGTATTCCGCAGGATGGCCGTACCCAGATCAAGATCGCCGGCGAGACCCTCGACATCCGTGTCTCCATCCTGCCGACCTTCTACGGCGAACGCGTTGTTATGCGTCTGCTGATGCAGAGCGGCTCTGTTCCGCATATTCATGAGCTTGGTTTTCCGGAAGAGACGATTCACGACATTCGGACGCTCCTGCGCAACTCCCACGGCATCATCCTGGTGACCGGGCCGACCGGTTCGGGCAAGACCACCTCCCTGCACGCCTTTTTGCAGGAGGTCGAATCGCCTGAGCTCAACCTCATCACCGTTGAAGACCCGGT